>NZ_JBEZEZ010000036.1:0-81660 GCF_040649155.1 Streptosporangium sp. NPDC049046
TAAGACCCGGGGGTTGAGGGGTGTCCGGGCGGGCGCCCGCGCGGGGGGGGGGGGGGGGGGGGGGGGGGGGGGGGGGGGGGGGGGGGGGGGGCCCCCCCCCCCCCCCCCCGGCCGGCGCGTGCGGTGCGGGGGTGGACGGCTCAGTCGGTCATGCGGGCCGCGCACGGACAGCGAGGCGTCGGGAGGCGGCGAGAACCTCGACCTGCGGACGTGAGGGGGAAGGCCCGGTCAGGACCGCTTTCCGCCTTCGGATCGCCCTCCGGAGCGGCCGCTCTCCGAACGTCCACTCTCCGGGCGCCCCTTGGAATGCCCGGCCTTGACCTGGATGCGTCGCCCCTGTCCCTGGGTGGCCTTGGGGATCCGCAGGGTCAGGATCCCCTCCTCCATCGACGCCTCCACGCCCTCCTGGTCCACGTCGGAGGGGAGCGAGGTGTGGAAGTGGAATCGTCCCGTCCGAACCCGCAGCGCGTTGGAACTTCCCTCTTCCTTGTGGACCTCGCCGTTGACGCACAGTTCGCGGCCGTTGATGGAGATCTCGACGTCCTCGGGTGAAATGCCGGGCATCTCCAGCCTGGCGAGGTAGGCGTCGTCGATCTCGTCGATCTCGGCGATCGGCATCCACGGGCGTTCCGCCTCGCCCTCGACCGTCGGCCGGGTCAGCAGTCCGAGCTGGCTGAACAGGTCCTGCATCTCCCCGAAGGGGTCCCTTCGCAGTATCGCGAACGGCTCGACCCCGTGCATGTGGCCGCCCCTGGTGCGCCTCATCGGCAATGTCATGACATCCCCCTGCTTACGCTTGAATCAGGCTCCTCGTCCCCCACGAGGGAACCTCGGCCGCAGCAGGGCAACGGCCCGCGCGGCCAGTAGCACAGCGCTACCGCGTAGTGACAGATACCCGACAAAGGTCGCGACTACACTCGCCGCCGACCCCACCCGCCCCGCCGGGCGGTGTCCCCGGCGACCTCCAGCGGGTCACCTCTCGGGCTCCCCCTCCTCGGCCCGGTAGGACGTGGTCCAGGTGGCACCGCACCGGCAGTGGGACAGCACGAGCAGCTCGCCCCCCTCGGTCACGGTCATGTCGCGATTGAGGCGGACGTGAACATGCGTGCTCATGACGGGTGGACCTCCATTTGATCATTGGTTCCGGCCGGTCCTCGGCCGCGAAGCCCCGGCGCCGTCGGGGCCGCGGTCACGCCGCCCGGCCCGGGGAGGTGATGTCTTTCCTCACCACATCCCCAAAGTATGCGATTTTATGACAAAAGTGATGATTTTCCATATTTAGCCCATGGGCTCGCGTCCTCCAGGAAGGGGGCCGAACGCCGACGAGCGCGGCGATTCCCCCGCCCCGCGCTCGCGAAATTTTTTCCATATGGTAAAAGCATGTTCTTCGAGCCCCCATCGGCGCAGGAAGAAGCACTCCGCCCGCCCAAACTCGGGCCGCCCGCCTGGTACGCCCCGCCCGCGGAGGAGATGGGCGCGGCAGTGACCAGCGATCTACTGCTCGCCCGCACCCCGAACGTCGCCATCGCCCTGCCGACGATCCGGGCGTTCACCACCGGATGCCTGTTGGACGTGGAGATCGTCATGAGGCGGCGTTCCCTGCCTCCCGACGACTTCCAGGCCCTCCAGATGTCCGTGTTCCCCCACATGATCTCCAGCGTGAGCGCCCGCGGGTTACCGGACAACCTGCTGCGGTTCGGCGTCCGCTTCGCCGACGGCACCAAGGCCACCACCGTCGGGCAGAGGTTCGACCTGGCAGGGCTCCCGCAGGATCCGCCCGTGAGCCCACAGCTCTCCTGGCTGCTCGGAGGCACGTCCCTGCGTAGCGGCGACAATGACGAAGGGAGTCTCTTCAACATAGGACTGTGGCTCTGGCCCTCAGCGCCCCCGGAGACCTTCGAACTCGGCGTGGAGTGGCCCGATGGCGGGATCGAGCTGAGCATCACCACCCTGGACGGCGCGGCCATCGTGTCCGCCGCCGAGCGATCGGTCCCGTACTGGCCCGATCCCCCACTGGGCGACTGACGCGCTCCCGGCTTGAAGGCCGGAGCACGGCGGACGATTTCAACGGACCCTGACCTGCGCGGACCCCCACGAGTCCCGCTCGCCGCCCTCCCGGCCACGGCACGCACTTGACCGAGAGGGCCTAACCGCCCCGAGAACCTCGGACCCGCCGCCCAGCCGGGGCGACGGAGCCCCGATGACCCGGCCGGCGAAAAATCGTTCGCATCCTCCTGACACCCTGCGTCACCATTGCCATGACCGAGGGTGTTCGGAGGGGCGGATGGCCGTGCTGGAATCACTCGATTCTCCAGAAGACAGACCGTCTCCCCGGAGGTCGGCCGTCCTGCTGGCGCTGCGGTACTACAACCGGGAGCTGCTGAGACAGTGGCGGGTCGCCGTGCCCGCGCTCACCCTGCCCGCGTTGGGCAACACCTGCCTGTTCTATCTCGCCCCGCTCGCGGTGGGCGCGATCGTGGGGCGCCTGTCCGATGGCGGGGACGACGACGTCGCCGCCCTCATGCCGTACGTGCTCGGCTTCGGCGCGACGCTGCTCGCCGGGGAGGTGCTGTGGCGGGTGGGCATTCACTTCCTGAACCGTACGGACGCCCGGGGTGTCGAGTGGCTCGGGGTGATGGCCATGGACAGGCTGCTGGCCAAGGACGCCGCGTTCTTCCACGACAACTTCGCCGGCTCGCTGACCAAGCGGGTACTGAGCTTCTCCGGCGGGTTCGAGAACTTCGTGGACACGCTCACCTTCTCGATCATCGCCAAGGTGGTGCCGCTGGCCTTCGCCTCGGTGGTGCTGTGGCGGTATCACCCGCTGCTGGTCTTCGTCCTCCTCGGCCTCATCGTCGTCACGGGCCTCGTCATCGCCCCGCTCATTCGCCGTCGCCAGAGACTGGTGGACCAGCGTGAGGCCGCGAAGGTGCGGGTGTCCGGGCACATCGCCGACGTGCTGGCCAACATGGAGACGGTCCGCGCGTTCGCCGCCGAGGAGCGCGAGGCCGCGAAGCACCGGGCGCGGGTCGCCGAGCAGCGCGGGCTGACGCTCCGCTCCTGGGACTACGCCAACCTCCGGGTGGACACCGTCATCGCCCCGCTCTCGATCCTCACCAGCACCCTCGGCCTGCTCCTCGCCATCACCCTCCGCGGCGGCCTGGGCGTGGAGGCGATCGTGGTGACGTTCAGCTACTACACGACCTCGATCAACATCATGTTCGAGTTCAACCAGATCTACCGTCGCATGGAGAGCGTGCTCACCGAGTCCGCCCAGTTCACCGAGCTCCTCCTCACCCCGCCGGCAGTCGTCGACCCCAAGGACCCGCAGCCGCTGCGCCCCGCCGACGCCGGCGTCCGGTTCGAGCGGGTGACGTTCGCGCACTCCGGCAATCCGCCGCTGTTCGACGGCCTGGACCTGCACATTCCCACCGGCACCAAGGTCGGCCTGGTGGGCCGGTCGGGCGGCGGCAAGACCACCCTCACCCGGCTGCTGCTACGCCTCATGGACATCGAGGGCGGCCGGATCCTCATCGGCGGCCAGGACGTCACCCGGCTCCGCCAGGCCGACCTGCGCAGCCTGATCTCCTACGTCCCGCAGGAGCCCGCCCTGTTCCACCGGTCGTTGCGCGACAACATCGCCTTCGCCCGGCCGGGCGCCACCGATGCCGAGATCCACCGGGTGGCGCGGGCGGCGCACGTCACGGAGTTCGCCGAGACCCTGCCGAACGGCTTCGACACGCTGGTCGGGGAACGCGGCGTCAAACTCTCCGGCGGCCAGCGGCAGCGCGTCGCCCTCGCCCGCGCCATCCTGCGCGACGCGCCGATCCTGCTGCTGGACGAGGCCACGAGCGCGCTGGACTCCGAGAGCGAGACTCTCATCCAGGAGGCCCTGTGGGGCCTGATGCGTGACCGCACCGCCCTCGTGGTCGCGCACCGGCTGAGCACCGTCGTGCGCATGGACCGCCTCGTCGTCCTCGACCAGGGCCGCATCGTGGAACAGGGCGACCACCACGAGCTCCTTCGTGCCCAGGGACCGTACTCCCGCCTGTGGCACCACCAGTCCGGCGGTTTCCTCCTCGAAGAGGACAGCTCGGACGCCGTCCCCCGCTGAGAGTCTCACCGTTCGCGTGAAATTTTCACCGGTGTGACGCCGTACTCCCAGAGTGTCAGGGTGGATCGATCACGGTGTTTGAGGTTCCGCGGCCCGCGTGCCTACGGTGCTGACATACGTAAAGTGATTCGGTCAAGGAGGCCATCATGCGCGCCCGCGTCATACCGGCCCTGATTCTGGCTCTGCTCGCGCTGGTCGTCACCGCCCCCGAGGCCCGCGCCCAGGTGGTGGGCGGCTTCGACTTCTCCCGGGCGCAGGTCTCCGTCACGGGCCTCCAGGTTCCCTGGGGTCTGGCGTTCCTGCCGGACGGCAGCGCGCTGGTGTCAGAACGCAACACCGGACGCATCCTGCGGGTGCGGCCGGACCAGACACCCACGGCGGTCGCCACCATCAGCGGGGTGAGCGCCTCGGGTGAGAGCGGCCTGCTCGGCATCGCCGTGTCGCCCACCTACGCCCAGGACGGCTGGGTGTACGCGTACTTCACCAGCACCGCCGGGGACAACCGCCTGGTCAGGCTGCAACTGACCGCGCCACAGACACAGACGGTGATCCTCTCGGGGGTGCCGAGCGCCACCATCCACGACGGCGGCCGCATCGCCTTCGGGCCCGACGGCATGCTCTACGTGGCGACCGGCGACGCCGGCACCACCGCCAACGCGCAGAACGTCAACAGCCTCGCCGGGAAGATCCTGCGGATGACACCCACCGGAGGCGTGCCCTCGGGCAATCCGATCGCCGGCTCCCGCGTCTGGACCTACGGCCACCGCAACGTCCAGGGCCTGACCTGGGACTCCCAGGGCAGGATGTACGCCGCCGAACTCGGGCAGAACACCCGGGACGAGATCAACCAGATCGTCGCGGGCTCCAACTACGGCTGGCCGACGTGCGAGGGCACCTGCAACAACCCCTCCTTCCGCGACCCGATCGTCACGTGGACGACCGCCGAGGCGTCGCCGAGCGGGCTGGCCTGGGCCAACAACACGCTCTTCGTCGCCGCGCTGCGCGGCCAGCGCCTCTGGACGGTGCCACTGAGCGGCGCCGGCACCCCCGGCACGCCGCTGGCCGAGTTCCAGTCCACCTACGGGCGGCTCCGCACGGTCGCGGTCGGTCCGGACGGCTGGCTCTGGGTGGCGACCAGCAACCGGGACGGCCGCGGCACCCCGGCGGCGCAGGACGACCGCATCGTCCGCGTCCCACCGGCCACCACCGGGGGCGACACCACCGCGCCGACCGCGCCGACCGGCCTCACCGCGTCGGGGACGACCTCCACCGGCACCACCCTGGCCTGGACCGCCTCCACCGACAACGTGGGCGTGACCGGATACGACGTCCTGCGCGCGCCGGGCGCGTCCGGCGGCACCTTCACCCAGGTGGGGACCTCGGCCACCACCTCGTACGCCGAGACCGGGCTCACCGCGAACACCACCTACCGCTACCAGGTCCGGGCCCGCGACGCGGCGGGCAACCTCTCGCCGGTGTCGAACACGGTGACGGTCACCACCACCCCGGGTGGCGGCGGCCCCGGTGGGTGCTCGGCGACGGGGACCGTCCAGACGCAGTGGTCGAACGGATACGTGATCCAGCCGGTCACGGTCACCAACACCGGCACGTCCGCTACCAGTGGCTGGACGGTGACCTTCACGCTGCCGAGCGGCCACGCCGTCACCGGTTCGTGGAACGCCACGCTGACCGTGAGCGGGCAGACCGTCACGGCGAGGAGCGCCGGGCACAACGGCGCGCTCGGCCCGGGCCAGAGCACCACCTTCGGTTTCCAGGCGAGCCGCCCCAACGGCAACACCCAGACGCCGTCCGGCTACCAGTGCACGAGCCCCTGAGTCCTGCCCACGCCTGAGAGAAGCGGCACGCCACCGGGGAATCGGTCCCCCGATGGCGCGCCGATCCCGGTGGGCACGCGCACCCGCCTCGCATCGCCGTGCGAGGCGGGTGCGGTTCGGTTCGTGTTCGACCGGGGCCTCGGCCACCGACGGCCGAGCCCCGTCATCCGCCGCGCTTCGCGCGGATCGTCGGGCGGGGATGCGCAGGTCGACGCCGATTCTCGGCGTGAAGCGAACCGATTCGATGAATCAAGCAGGGTGAACATGGCCTGTCCACCCGGAACAGTCAAGGCATCCATCACGCTAAAAGCCGTGTTTTACGAAACATCGATGTCATCGAACCGTCACTTCATTGACACGCTTCGGTGACCGGTTCTACGATCCTTTCGAATCGGTTCGCAAGTGCAGCCCTCCGAAGAGCGTCCCCCCCAACGCCCTGCAAGGAGCCGCCCGTGAAAGCCCCCTCCCGCGGCAGGCCGCGACGATCCCGTGCGCTCGTCGCCCGTCTCGTGGTCGGCCTGCTCGTCACCGGCGCCTCCGTGACCGTCACCGGCTCCCCGGCCCAGGCCGCCGACGAGTCGATCACCGTCGACTTCTCCACCACCGGCGGTGCGCCGACCTACCGCGCCTCCGGCTGGATCTACGGCATGCCGGAGAACGCCGTGGGACCGGCCGACCACTTCTTCCGCGACGTCAACTTCCGTTTCATGCGCGCCGGCGGCGCGCAGCTCCCCGGGAGTGGCTGGGTCGGCGGGACCTACGACCGCCGGTGGAACTCCACCCTCGCCCATGCGCGCAGGACCGTCGCCCTCGGCGGTCGGTTCATCCTCCTGCCGCACGACCTGTGGGGTGCGGACGGCGCCGGGATCTCCCGCTTCCCCGGCGACAACGGCGACTGGACCGACTACGACGACTTCCTGAACCGCCTCGTCAACGACGTCCGGGCCTCCGGGCTGAGCATGCAGTGGGACATCTGGAACGAGCCCAACATCACCCTGTTCTGGAACCGCCCGATCTCCCAGTACCTCGAACTGTGGCGCCGCACCTACCGGCGCATCCGGGCGGAGTTCCCCAGCCGGCTCATCGTCGGCCCGAGCTGTGCCTGCGTCCCGTCCACCACGCACACCTTCTGGAACCAGTACCTGGACTTCGTCCGCTCGACCGACACGGTGCCGGACATCATCAGCTGGCACTCGCTGCCCGGCGACCCGGTCGCCAACGTCGCCGCCGCCAACGCCACCCTCGACCCGCGCGGCATCCCGCACCCCCGCCCGTACCAGATCAACGAGTACGGCGCGCCCGAGGAGCAGAACCCCGCCGACGGCG
Organism: Streptosporangium sp. NPDC049046; assembly: GCF_040649155.1. Lineage (NCBI taxonomy): Bacteria > Bacillati > Actinomycetota > Actinomycetes > Streptosporangiales > Streptosporangiaceae > Streptosporangium > Streptosporangium sp. NPDC049046. The sequence goes on from NZ_JBEZEZ010000036.1 coordinate 7,276, forward strand.
CCTGGTACATCGCGCGGCTGGAGCGGGCCCGCGCGGACGGCCTGCGGGCGAACTGGGCCGGTGGCGGCGACCTGCACAACGACCTCGCCAACCTGCTGGTCCGCGACTCGGCCGGCCGGCACCAGCCCAAGGGCGAGTGGTGGGTCTACCGCTACTACGCCTCGCAGACCGGACAGGTCGTCTCGGTGACCGCCGGGCCGTCGTACGACGCGCACGCCACCAAGACGAGCGGGGTCGCGAAGGTGCTGGTCGGCGGCGGTCGCACCACCGGAAACCTGACCGTGAACCTGCGGCGCCTGGACACCACCAGCGGCATCGTGCAGAACAACCAGGTGCGTGTCCTCACCCAGCGCATCCCGTACAACGGCGGCGGCGCGGTGCAGGGCCCGATCACGGTCTCGAACAACGTGGTGAACCTGTCGAACAACAACGTCACGGTGACCCTGCCGTACGGCAACCAGACCGACACCTACACCATCACCCTGCTGCCGCCCTCGGACGGCGGCTTCCAGTCGGTGGTGGTGGCCCAGCACTCCCGCCCGGACGCGACACCGCAGGCCCCACCCGCCCACCGTCGGTGACCCTGGCGGGCCAGAGTCGCCGTCAACACGGTGGAAGTGCTGTCGAATCGGTTCGACAGCACCGTCACCGTGGAACGTCCGCAGACCCTCGCTTTCTCACAACAGAACAGGAGTCACACCGTGCGAATCCCGTTACGCAGCAGGTCAGGGCAGGTCCGCGACCCCATGCCCCGACGCCGTCGCCTCCGGCTGCTGAGCGCCCTGGCCGGCGCGCTCGCCGGCGTCCTCATCGTCGGCGGCGTCACACCAGGCACCCAGGCTCCGGCCGAGGCGGCCGCCTCGGCGTCGGCGGCGGCCGCCATCGAGCCGGGGCAGAGCACCAGAATCGTGGGTACCGCGTCCGGCCGCTGTCTCGAAGTCCCCAACGCCGGCACCGCCAACGGCGCCCAGACACAACTGTGGGACTGCCACGGCGGCGCCGGCCAGATCTGGACCTGGACGTCGAGCAAGCAGCTCATGGTCTACGGCAACAAGTGCCTGGACGCCTACGGCCGGGGCACCTCGAACGGCACCGCGGCGGTGATCTGGGACTGCAACGGCCAGACCAACCAGCAGTGGAACGTCAACGCCAACGGCACCATCACCGGCGTGCAGTCCGGCCTGTGCCTCGACGCCAACGGCGCCGGCACCGCGAACGGCACCAAGATCCTCCTGTGGGCGTGCCACGGCGGCACCAACCAGCAGTGGACCTCGCCCACCACTCCGACCCCGACGCCGACTGTGACTCCGACGCCACCGCCGCCCGGCGCGCGTCCGTGTGACATCTACGCCTCCGGCGGCACCCCCTGCGTGGCGGCCCACAGCACGACGCGGGCGCTCTATGAAGCGTACGCCGGCAACCTGTACCAGGTCCGCCGCTCGTCGGACAACACGACCCGCAACATCGGCCTGCTGGCCGCGGGCGGCACCGCCAACGCCGCGACGCAGGACTCGTTCTGCGCCGGCACGACCTGCGTGGTGACGGTCGTCTTCGACCAGTCGGGACGGGGCAACGACCTCTGGTACCAGGGATCGAGCGTGGTTCCCGGCTCGCCGCAGAGCAGGCCGGCGATCGCCACTTCGGAGTCCCTCACCGTGGGCGGCGCGAAGGCGTACTCGCTCTACATCAACCCCGGCAACAGCTACTGGCGGGACGGGCACCTCACCGGGGTGCCGACCGGCGCCGCCCCCGAGGGCATGTACATGGTGACCAGCGGCACCCACGTCAACAACGGCTGCTGCTTCGACTACGGCAACAGCGAGACGACGCGGAAGGCCGACGCCGCCGGGGCGATGGACGCCATCAACTTCAGCACCCAGTGCTGGTTCGGCGGCTGTTCCGGCACGGGTCCCTGGGTGCAGGCCGACCTCGAATGGGGCCTCTTCCCCGGCGGCAGCCAGAGCTGGAACCCGAACCAGCGCGCCTTCAACAGCAAGTTCGTCACCGCGACCCTGAAGAACAACGGCACCACGCGCTTCGCGATCAAGGGCAGCAACGCCCAGTCCGGCAGCCTCTACACGCTGTGGGACGGCGCGCTCCCGCCCGGATACAGCCCGATGAAGAAGCAGGGCGCGATCATCCTGGGCAGCGGCGGAGACTGTTGCAAGCCCGACGGCGGTGCGAACCTGAGTGCGGGCACCTTCTACGAAGGGGCCATGGTCGCCGGCTACCCGTCCGACGCGACCGAGAACGCGGTACAGGCAAGCGTGGTGTCCGCCGGCTATCGCTGAGCGGGCACAGAGCGGTAAGGGTTCCCAGGTCTTTGTGGAGGTCTGATGAGCAACCGCACGGTCCATCCGGTACTCCGTAGGACGGCCGTCCTGATGGCCGCGACGCTCCTGCTCGTGGTGAATCTGGTCGGCAGCGGTTCGGCGGAAAGGATGCAGATGTGGGACAACGGCGTGGCCGACACCCCGCCGATGGGGTGGAACAGCTACGACTCGTTCAACTGGAGGGTCACCGAGGCCGATGTCCGGGCCAATGCCGACTACATGGGTGCGAACCTGCGGCAGCACGGCTGGCAGTACGTCGTCATCGACTGGGCGTGGTACTACCCTGGCCAGCACACCGGTAGCCCCAACCAGGACGCCAACCTGCAACCCCGGCTCCGGATGGACGCCAACGGGCGGTTGCTGCCCGACACCACCCGGTTCCCCTCGGCGGCCGGCACCAACGGATTCAAACCGCTCGCCGACTACGTGCACGCCCAGGGGCTGAAGTTCGGCGTGCACCTGATGCGAGGCATTCCCCGGCAGGCGGTCGCGGACAACGTGCCGATCCTCGGCACCGACTGCCGCGCCAACCAGATCGCCAACGGCACCACCGCGGCCTGGCTCAACCTCATGTGGGGGCTGGACATGACCAACCCCTGCGCGCAGGCGTACCTCGACTCGGTGTTCCAGCTGCTGGCCTCCTGGGGGGTCGACTTCGTGAAGGTGGACGACATCTCCGCGCCGACGTACCGGCAGGCGGAGGTCGAGGGGTACCGGGTGGCGATCCAGCGCAGCGGTCGCCCGATGGTGCTGAGCCTCTCCCCCGGCGCGACCCCGCTGGCCGGCGGATCGCACGTGCGGGCGAACGCGCACATGTGGCGGATCGTGAACGACCTGTGGGACAACTGGTCGGCTCTCGACGCGTTGTTCGACCAGTTGCACAACTGGACGCCGCACCGGACGAAGGGAGCGTGGCCCGATCCGGACATGATCCCGATCGGGCGGCTGTCGAAGTACGGCCCGGTCGGCTCGCCGCGATACTCCAACCTCACCGCCGACGAGCAACGCACGCTCATGACCCTGTGGGCGATCAACCGGGCGCCGCTGATGTGGGGCGGCAACCTCGTCGAGAACCGGCCGGCGGAGCTGGCGTTGATGACCAACTCCGCGGTGCTCGCGGTCGACCAGCACAGCACCGACAACCGCCGGCTCTACGGAGGGACCCGGCAGGTGTGGACCGCCAACGTGCCGGACAGCGACCACCGCTACGTCGCCCTGTTCAACCGAGAGAGCGCGACGGCCAACGTGTCGGTGAACCTCGCCGACCTCGGCATCGGCTCGGCCGTCGTGACCGACCTGTGGTCCGGTGCGAACCTCGGCACCTCGACCGGGACGTTCAGCCGTTCGCTGCCCCCGCACGGCTCCGGGCTCTACCGGCTGGCTCCCCAGACCACCGTCCCGCCACCGGCCACCTACACGATGACCGCGCGGCACAGCGGGAAGTCGCTGGACGTCAACAACGCCGCGACGACCGACGGCGCGAACATCGTGCAGTGGACGGCGAACGGGCAGGCGAACCAGCGCTGGCGCTTCCAGGACGCCGGTGGCGGCTACTACACGGTGACGAGCGTCAGCAGCGGCAAGTGCCTCGACGTGTACGGCGGCGCCACCGCGACCGCGAACGGTGCCCGGGTGGTCCAGTGGGCCTGCAACGGAGGCACCAACCAGCAGTGGCGTCTCCAGGACGCCGGCAACGGCTACGTGCGGCTCGTCGCCCGCCACAGCGACAAGTGCCTCGACGTGCTGAACGCCGGCACCGCCGACGGAGTCCAGGTCGTGCAGTGGACCTGCGGCACCGGCACCAACCAGCAGTGGCTCCGCACCCAGGTGTGACCGTGGGCGAGTGAGCCATCATGCCTCGGGGGCGGGACGACGGTCGTCGTCCCGCCCCCGAAGCCGCAGTGACCTCCGAGTAAGGGGGGACGGACAGGTGCGGAGTTCAGCGGATGTTTCCGGTGTGTCCGCGCGGTCGCACCAGTCCCGCGTCGAACGCGGCGATGACGAGCTGCGCTCTGTCACGCGCGCCGGCTTTGGCGAGCAGGTGAGAGATATGCGTCTTGACGGTTTTGACGGATATCGTGAGCCGGGCGGCGATCTCGTCGTTCGACAGGCCCCGCCCGACGAGGGTGAGCACCTCGACCTCCCTGCCGGTCAGCCGCCCCACCGGCGGACGCGGGTGCGAGCGCGGCGTCATCACGTAATGCTCGACGAGCCGGGTGAGGATCGACGGGGCGAAGAGGGACTCCCCGCGATGGGTGCGCCAGATCGCGTCGATGAGCTGCTCGGGCACGGTGTCCTTGAGGAGAAACCCCGAAGCACCGGCGTGCAGGGCTTCGTAGACGTACTCGTCCAGCTCGAACATGCTCAGCACGAGAATTCTGCTCGTCGCCAGTGCCGGGTCGGCGCCGATCTCCCGGGTGGCCCTGAGCCCGTCGAGCCGGGGCATGCGCACATCCATCAGGATCACGTCGGGTCGGGTCGCTCGCGCCACGGCCAGCGCCTCCACGCCGTCGCCGGCCTCACCGACGACGGCCAGGCCGGCCGCGTTGTCGATGACCATCGCGAGACTCCTGCGGAGTAAGGGCTGGTCATCGGCGAGCACCACCCGGACGGGGCGGTCGCCGTCGTTCACGTGCCGACCTCGTCCGGGATCCGGGCGACGACCCGGAAGCCTCCTTCGACGGCCGCGGCGTGGAGGCTGCCGCCGAGACCCGAGACGCGTTCCCGAAGGCCCGCCAGCCCGTGGCCCGCGCCGGGCCTCGCCGACCAGGGGCCTTCGGGGCCACCGTCGGGACCGCTGTCGGCGACCGTGACCACCACCGTGCCCCCGTCCCGGTAGACGTGCACCGAGACGGTGGTGGGACCGGCGTGACGCGCCGAGTTGTTCAGGGCCTCCCGCACGATTTTGCAGATCGCGATCTGGACCCCCTGGGAGACCTCGCCCAGCGGTTCGAGGTCCAGCCGGGTACGAAGGCCGGTGATCTCGGTGCCGCGGACGATCGCGGGAAGCTGCTCGAGACTCTCCACGGGCAGCCGCGGAACCTCCTCGTCGCGGGAGCCTCCGGACGTGCGGAGCACGGTCAGCATGCGACGCAACTCGGCCGTCGCGTTCCTGCCCGCCGCCTCGATGTCCGCGAGGGCCTCCCGCAGCTCGGCGACGTCACGCCCGTCGGCGTTCGTGACCTGGCGGACCGCGGCGGCGCGAACGGTGATCAGCCCGAGGCCGTGGGAGACGATGTCGTGCAGGTCCCGCGCGATCCGCATCCGCTCCGCCAGCACCGCCTCCGTGGCGGCCCAGCTGGTGAGCCGCGCCTCGTAGTCGGCACGGGTGGCGCGCGTCCGCCGGACCGCCCAGACCGCGACGCCGATCGCGATCGCCGCGATCAGCGAGGGAACGACATCGGCGAGTGGTCCATCGGCTCCTGTCGCGAGAAGGACCGCGAGCAGCACGACGAACACCACGCCGCTGACCAGCCCGGCATGCGAGCGCCATACAGGCCGCTGAAGCGTGTTCATCACCGTCATCCTAGGCGCCGAGCCGAAGCCCTCGTCAGGTTCGGAACAAGGGCCAGGGCACATCACGCCGGTCTCCCCCGCTCGATCTCAGCCCTGGGTCCGACGGCCTCCGGTCCGAGACGCGCCGCCGGGTTTCGATCCGACGTCCGATGCGGGGGCGGCCGTCCCCCGGTTGACTGATCGCCTCACCACGACTCACACGAGGGTTGAATGATCACTGTCGAACACGTCAGCAAACGGCGGGGAAGCACCCAGATCCTGTCCGACGTCGGTTTCGAGGCCCGACCGGGCCGCGTGACGGGCTTCCTCGGCCCGAACGGGGCGGGAAAGTCCTCGACACTCCGGATCATCCTGGGCCTGGACCGGGCGCAGGAGGGTGTCGCGCTCGTGTGCGGCCGGCCTTTCGCCCGGCTGAACCGCCCTTTGACCACCGTGGGCGCGCTGCTCGACGGGAGCGGAGCACACCGCTCCCGGACAGGGCGGGCTCACCTGCGCTGGGTCGCCGCGAGTAACGGCCTGCCCCGTGAGCGGGTCGACGAGGTCCTCGCCGTCGTCGGCCTGACGGAGGCCGCGGGAAAGCGCGTGAGCGGATACTCGCTCGGCATGGGGCGACGTCTGGGCCTCGCGGCGGCTCTGCTGGGCGACCCGGAGGTGCTGGTACTGGACGAGCCGATCAACGGGCTCGACCCCGGGGGCATCCGATGGATGCGGCGGTTCCTGCGTGATCGCGCCGCCGCGGGCCGGACCGTCCTGCTGTCGAGCCATCTCATGGGCGAACTCGCCGAGACCGTCGACGACGTCGTCGTCATCGACAGGGGGCGAATCGTGAGCCGGGGCACCCTGGCCGAGGTCACCGGCGACCACCGAACCCTCGAGGACGCCTTCTTCGCGCTGACCTCGGCGGGATCCGGCGACGCGACGCCGGGAGGCCGGTAGTGCGAATCGTCCGCGCGGAGTCGCTCAAGCTCCTCGGGTTACCGTCGGCCTGGATCGCCGTCGTGATCGGCCTCGTCGTGTCACCGGCGATCGCCTTCCTCAACGCGTCCACGATCGTGCGGGCGATCGAGAACGGCACCCTGACCGTTCCCGGCGGCGACGCCGGATACCAGGAGCTCGCGTTCGGCGTCCTCGGCGCGATCGTCCTCGGCGTGGTCGCCATCAGCAGCGAATACCTGACCGAGGGAGAGGAGTCGGCCGGCGCACGCCAGGTCACCACGAGTCTGACCGCCGTACCCTCCCGCCCCCGGTTCCTCGCCGCGAAGACCACGGCGCTGGTCCTGACGGTGGCCGCGCTGGCGACGGTCACGACCGCGGTGACCCTCACCGTCACCCGGGTCGTCCTCGGCGACCACGCCGCATCGCTCACCGCCGACACCGCTCCGCGCGTGCTCGGGGTCGTCCTGTACTGGGTGCTCACCTCGCTGCTGGCCTACGGCATCACGCTGCTCACCCGCAACGGCGTCATACCGCTGACGGTGCTGATCCTGAACACCTCTCTCGTGTCGGTCACCTACCTCCTGTCCCGCGTGATCGACGCCGCGAACTATCTGCCGGACCTGGTCGGGGCACGGATGTTCCTCCGCGACGTCAGATCCTCCGTGCACATCGCTCCGGTGACCGGCGGCCTGGTGATGACGTCCTGGGTGATCGCGGTACTCGCCCTCGGTGTCGCCGTGTTCCGGCGGAGAGACGCATGACCGTCACCTCGGGGCAGGCACGGTCCCGTCGTGAGATCGTCAGGGACGCGTTCCGCGCCGAGTTCGTCAAACTGCTCACCCTGCCCGCCCTGTGGCTGACGACGTTCGGGACCTGGGGCGCGGCACTCGTCCTCGATGCCGCGTTCGTCGCCGCGGCGAAACAGGGGCGAGGCGACGCGACCTCCACACTCGACGTCGGCCTGGCCGCCGTCGGATACCTGCAGGCCGGCTTCATCGTCCTCGGCGTCCTGGCCGCCACCTCGGAGTACGGTGGCGGCCAGATCCGGACGAGCCTGACGAGCATGCCCCGAAGGATCGAGTTGCAGCTCGTCAAGGCACTCGCCCTCGCCCTCGCGGCCGTCCCGGTCGCCGCCGTGACCGTCGCCGCCGGCGTGGTGATCGCCCGGTTCGCTCCGGTGGACGTGGCGGCCCCCGTGGACGGTCACCGAGCGGCGCAGGCCGCGGCCGGGGCGATCGCCTACCTCGTCCTCACCACGTTGATCGCCTTCTCCCTCGCGACCGTCGTGAGGAGGAGTCTCCCGGCCGTCGCGGTCCTGCTCGGCCACTACTTCGTCGTCGGCCCGTACGTCCGGGATCACACGGATTACGCCACCTACCTGCCCGACGCGGCGGGTCGCGGCATGTGGCTCTCGGCCGGCGCGGAGACCGGCACGTCGCTCGGTCAGTGGGAGGGCTCGCTCCTCGTCCTTGCCTGGACGCTCGTCGCGCTCGCCGCCGCGGCCCTCGTCTTCGAACGCCGAGACGCCTGACCCGGCCGGACGACAACGGATCCTCGTCGCGGGAACGGCACCTCAGGACGAAGAGACTCTTTCGCAGGGTGTCTCCCGTTGCTGGAGTTCTCCGGGGTAGGCGCGTATGCCCGGCGACTCGGCCGTCCTCGCGACCACGGTGAGGCGGCGCCCCGGACGAGCGGCTCAGGAAACGGGACGGATCTCCACGATCGGACAGGCCGGCCAGGACTTGGCCATGAGCAGGGCCTCCTCCATGTCGGCGACGTCGACTTCCGCGTATCCGCTGACCACTTCCCCGCCGTCGGCGAAGCGTCCGTCAATGACCACCGGCTCGCCGAGGTCGAGACGCACGGTGGTGGCGGTGTGGGCGGGCGCCAGATAGGCCTGGTGTGTGATCTTGTCGGCGTGGTCGGCGAACCAGCGTCCCACGGCCCCGTAGGCGGTCTCGCGTTCTTCGGCGCTCATCGCCTCCAGTTCCTTGGCATGCGATTCGGTCTCGATGAACATGAGCACGTATTTCACAGCGTCTCCCTTCTCTCAGGCTCCTCACCACAATGGGTGTTCCGGACGAAGACGGGAGCGTGATCTGCGCCTTTGCCCGGAGCTCCAGCCCTTCGGTTCCAGGAAGACGATCCACCAGAAGGCGATCCGAATCGACGGCCGTGAGATTCGCCTAGCGTGTCTGGGCGGAGCCTTGGACACCGCACGCGTCAAATGGACGCTCGGCGAGATATCACGTCATCGGAGGCGGCGACGAGCAAGGCCGCGGCCCGGTCGACGTCGGCCTCCGTCGTCCAGCGGCCGAGCGACAGCCGGATCGCCGACAGCGCGCGTTCGCGGTCCAGGCCCATCGCCGTCAGCACGGTGGAGGGCTCCGGGTCGCCGGTGTGGCAGGCCGAGCCTGTCGCGGCGGCCAGACCGGGCAGGTTCGACAGCAGATCTCGGGTGAGCACGCCCGGCAGGCTCACATTGAGGGTGCCGGGCAGCCGCTGCTCGGGATGACCGTTCAGCCGTACGCCTCCGGGCCGGTCCGCGTCGAGCCGCTCGTGCAGGCGATCACGGAGGCGCCTGATCCGGGACTTCTCCGCCACCATCCCCTCCCTCGCCAGCCGAGCGGCCTCGCCGAGCGCCACCGCGAAGGCCACGTTCTCGGTGCCGGACCGCCGACCGCCCTCCTGCCCGCCGCCCGGGATGAGCGGCTCGACGACGACGCCCTGGCGGACGTACAGGGCTCCGACCCCCTTGGGGGCGTAGAACTTGTGACCTGCGACGGTCAGCAGGTCCACGCCCAGGTCGGCTACCGAGAGAGGGATCTTGCCGACCGCCTGGGCGGCATCGGTGTGGAACAGGGCACCGTGCTCACGGGCGACCGCGGCCAGTTCGACGACGGGCTGCAGGGTGCCGGTCTCGCCGTTGGCGAGCATGACCGACACCAGCCGGGTTCGCGGGGTCAGGGCGCGGCGGACGTCCTCGGGATCCACCCGGCCGGATCCGTCGACCGGCAGGAGGGTGATCCGGACACCGGAGCGTTCGAGGGCGGCGCATGTGCGTAGCACCGCCGGATGTTCGGTGACCTGGCTGATCAGGTGGTCACCCGGCGTCAGGGCCGGGCCGCGCAGGGCGAGGACGTCGGACTCCGACCCCCCGGAGGTGAACACGATCTCCCCCGGCCGGGCGCCGATCAGCGCGGCCACCTGGGCACGGGCTTCGATGAGGGCTCGCCGGGGCTCGTCCGCGTAGGTGCCCGCGGTCGAGGGGTTGCCGAAGTGGGTCTCGATGTACGGCCGCGCCGCCTCGGCCACCCGGGGGTCCACCGGTGTGGTGGCGTTGTGGTCCAGGTAGACGACGTCGTCGCGGAGGCCCGGCGGTCTCATGAGGCGACCGGCAGTCCCTCCGCGTGCCACTGCGGCCATCCGTCGACCAGAAGCCGCGCGTCGAACCCCGCCTCCCTCAGCATCCGCACGGCCTCCGGCGCCATCACGCAGAACCGGCCACGGCAGTAGGCCACGATCAAACTGTCACGGGGCAGTTCGGCCAGACGGGTGGCCACCTCGTCGTGAGGCATCGACACGGCTCCGTCGATATGGCCTGCGGCGAACTCCTCGGCGGGCCGCACGTCGAGCACGACGACCTCACCCCGTCCCATCAGCTCGGCCAGCTCCCGGCGTTGGAGGAGGGGGTGCAATGCCTCCACGTCACCCAGGTAGTCACGGGCCGCCTTCTCCGCGTCGGGCAACGCGTCCGCGGCCATCGACTTGAGGGATTCGACGAAGGCGTGGACGGACGGGTCGGCCAACCGGTAGAAGATCTTGACGCCGGATCGGCGGGCCTTCAGCAGGCCGGCATACTGCAGCACTTTGAGCTGGGCGGATGTGTTGCTGAGCTTCCATCCGCACGAGGTGGCCAGGTCCTCGACACTGCGTTCGCCCTGGGCCAGCACGTCGATCAGCTCCAGTCGCAACGGGTTGGCCAGCGCCTTGCCCATGCGTGCGAACTGTTCGTAGAGCAGAGACTTGCGCTCGCGGTCACTCATATACCATCCTCCAAATACTTATGGAATATCGTATCAGCAACCCGGGAGGTGGCACAGTGGACGCGCACGTCATCCCGCTCGTCGACGAAGGGCTCGGAAACACGGCATACCTCGCCGACCTGGGAGACGGACGGGCACTGGCCGTGGACGCATCGCGCGACCTGCGACAGCTCAGGGCGGCCGCGGAACGACACGGGTTGAAGATCGCCTTCGCGGCGGAGACCCACCTGCACGCGGACTTCCTGTCCGGCGCCCGTCAACTCGCCGCCGACGACGGGGCGGCGATTCTCGCCTCCGCCTCCGGCGGCCGGGAGTTCCCCCATGTCAGCCTGCGCGACGAGGACGAGTTCGACCTGGGCGGACTGACACTCCGGGCTCTGGCCACCCCAGGTCACACGGTCGAGCACCTCTGCTACGTGCTGCTCGACGGCGACCGGCCACTCGGAGTCTTCACCGGAGGCTCCCTGATCGTCGGCTCGGCGGCCCGCACCGACCTCGTCGATCCGGCCCGCACGGTCGAACTCGCGCACGCCCAGTACGCCTCGCTGCGGCGTCTGGCCACGCTGCCCGACGCGACGCACGTGTGGCCCACCCACGGCGCCGGTTCGTTCTGCTCGGCGCCTCCGGGCGCCGAACGCACCTCGTCGATCGGCGTCGAGAAACGCACCAACCTGCTGTTTCAGGCTGACAGCCCGCAGAGCTTCGCGGAACGCCTGCTGGCGGGGTTGGGCTCGCACCCCTCCTATTTCGCGGACCTGCCCGAGGTGAACCGGAGGGGACCCGCCGTCGTCGGCGAGCGGCCCTTGTTGAAGCCCGTCGATCTCGCCACCGTGGCGCGGGCGGGCGCGGTCGTGGTGGACGTGCGGCCGGTGCTGGACTTCGCGCGGGAACACGTGCCCGGGTCCGTGTCGATTCCGCTGCGCGGCCAGTTCGCCACCTGGCTGGGCTGGATCGTGACCGCCGGCAGCACGCTGGCGTTCGTGCGCAATCCCGCGCAGGATCCGGCCGAGATCGTCTGGCAGGCGCTCAAGGTCGGGTACGACGCCATCCTCGGCGAGCTGGACGAGGGCTGGAAGATGATCGCCGACACCGCCGACGTGATCGGTCCCGCCGAGGTCGGCGCGGCCCGGGTGATCGATGTGCGCCAGGAGTCGGAGTTCCAGACCGGTCACCTGCCGGACGCCGACAACGTGGAACTCGGCAGAATCGGCGCGTTCACACCGACGGACGGGCCTGTGGTGGTGATGTGCGGCCACGGCGAACGCGCCGCGACGGCGGCCAGCCTGCTGCGACGACGGGGGCACCAGGCGGTGCGCATCCTGTCGGGCGGCCCGGCCGACTGGTCGCGCCTGACCGGAATTCCGCTGGAGCGCGGCTGATGACGCGTGCGCCCCGCCTGGGGCTGCGCGCGAATCTCCCCCAGTTTCTCCTGCTCGTCCTCGTCAACGCCCTGGTGGGCGGCACCCTCGGCCAGGAGCGGGCGGTGCTGCCGCTGCTGGCCGAGCAGGAGTTCGCACTGAGCGCGTACACGGCGCTGCTCACCTACATCCTGGTGTTCGGGTTGTCGAAGGCCGCCGCCAACTTCTTCGCGGGCACCCTGTCGGATCGGTACGGCCGCAAGCCGGTGCTGGCGGCGGGATGGCTGGTCGGACTGCCGGTGCCGCTACTGATCATCTGGGCGCCCGAGTGGGGGTGGGTGATCGCGGCCAACGTGCTCCTCGGCGTCAACCAGGGGCTCACCTGGTCGACGACCGTCATCATGAAGATCGATCTGGTCGGGCCGGAACGCCGAGGCCTGGCCATGGGCTTCAACGAGTCGGCCGGATATCTGGCAGTCGCGGTGACCGCCCTGGTGACCGGGTATCTGGCCGAGCTGTACGGGCTACGGCCCGCCCCCTTCCTGCTCGGCCTCGCCTACGTGGTCATCGGGCTCGGGCTCTCCGTCCTGCGGGTCAGGGAGACACGGGAGTTCGTGTCGCTGGAGGCGAGTGATGACGAGCGCCGGTCGACCAGGGACGTCTTCGTCACCACCAGCGTCCGTGACCCCTCCCTGTCGGCGGCCAGCCAGGCCGGGCTGGTGAACAACCTCAACGACGGTGTGGCGTGGGGGTTGTTCCCCGTGTTGTTCGCGGCGGAAGGGCTGAATCTGGTCGAGATCGGGGTGCTGACGGCGGTGTTGCCCGCCGTCTGGGGCGTGGGCCAGATCGCCGCGGGTGCCCTCTCGGATCGGTGGGGCCGCAAACGCCTGATCATGGGCGGCATGTTCCTCCAGGGTGGGGCGCTGGCCTGGATCGCCGCCGCCGACGGATTCCTGCCGTGGACGGCGGCGACCGCGCTGATCGGCGCGGGCACCGCCATGGTCTACCCGACGTTGCTGGCGGCCGTGGGGGACGTCGCGCATCCGTCGTGGCGGGCGAGGGCGGTGGGGGTCTATCGGCTGTGGCGTGATTTCGGATTCGCGGTGGGAGCGCTCATGGCCGGTCTGCTCGCCGACTCGTTCGGCATCCGCACCGCGGTGGTCGCCACGGCGGCGGTGACGGCGCTGTCCGGCCTGGTCGTCGCGCTGCGGATGAAGGAGACCCGGCCCGGTCATCCTGCCGCCTGAGCGTTACTTTAGATTCATATAGCTCAATGTTAGGCTTGAGAAATCTATAGCTCGCTCTGCCCTGTGCAGGAGGCGTCATGACCGACCCCGCCAAGACCATCCCTCGTCGCTCGCTTTTCCTGGGCGCCGCCCTCGCCGGCGGCGGTCTGCTCGCCGGCGCGTGCTCGTCCGCGACCGCCGGCGCCGGCACGAGCGGCGCCCCGGCCCCCACCACACCCCCCATGTTCAACCCGCGTGACTGGACATCGGTGCGGGCGCAGTTCCCGCTCACGCCCAACCTGGCGCACTTCTCGGCCTTCATGCTGTCCTCCCATCCGGCGCCGGTGACCGCCGCCATCACCGGGTTCCGGCAAGGGCTGGACACCAACCCTGTCGAGTTCGGCATGGGCATGGCCGACTTCGAGTTCAGCTCGCGGGCCCGGCAGGCACTGGCCAAGTACATCGGAGCCCAACCCGGCGAGATCGCCCTCACCGACAGCGCCACCATGGGCATCGGCCTGCTGTACGGCGGCCTGGAGTTACGCGAGAACGACGAGATCCTCACCAGCGCGCACGAGTTCTACTCCACCTACGAGGCGGTCAGGCTACGAGCCACCGCGACCGGCGCCAAGGTGCGCACCATCCGTCTCTACGACGACCCGGCCCGGGCGCGGGCCGACCAGATGGTCGCCCGCCTCAAGGCCGCGATCACGTCACGGACGCGGGTGCTGGCGATGACCTGGGTGCACTCGATCACCGGCGTCAAACTGCCGGTGAAGCAGGTCGCGGACATGCTCGTGAAGGTGAACGCCGAGCGTTCGGAGCCCGACCGGGTGCTGCTGTGCGTGGACGGCGTGCACGGCTTCGCCGCCGAGGCCGTCACCATGAAGGACCTCGGAGCCGACTTCTTCATCACATCCACTCACAAGTGGTTGTTCGGTCCGCGCGGCACAGGCTTCGTGTGGGGCACTCCCGCCGCCTGGCGGCGGCATCGTCAGATCATCCCGAGCTTCTCGATGCCGGCCTTCCAGGGCTGGTTCACCGGCCAGCCACCCGCCGGGGCGCCAGGAGACCTCGCGACGCCCGGCGGCTACCACACCTTCGAGCACCGCTGGGCGCTTCCCGCGGCGGTGGAGTTCCACCAGGCCATCGGCCCCGCGCGGGTCGCCGAGCAGATCAGGACGCAGGCCGAGCAACTCAAGGCCGGGCTCGCCGCGCTCCGGCACGTCCGTCTGGTGACGCCACGGTCGGCCGAGGTGTCGGCGGGTGTCGTCTGCTGCGCGGTCGAGGGCATGCACCCCGATGCCGTGGTGGAGCGACTGGCCAAGGAACACCGGGTCGCGGCGGCGGCCACGCCCTACCGGGAGACGTACGTGCGGTTCGGGCCGAGCATGGTGACCACATCGCAGGAGGTGGACAAGGCCCTGAAGGGCATGGCCTCACTCGTCTGAGACGAAGGAACCGGCCGGGCCCTGACAGGCCCGGCCGGTTTCGTCTTTCCCGCGGTCAGACTCGATCGGAGACCGAGATCAGACGTTGATGGTGCGATCGGCCCACATCGTCCAGGTGGCCAGTTCCTTCATCGAGGAGCGGTGGGCGCCGGTGACCACGTTCTCCTCGTTGATGCCGCGCGCGTCCAGGCACGCGCCGCAACAACCCACATCGGCGTTGCGGGACACCAGCCCCCGGATCATGTTTCCCAGGTTGTAGTAGCCGTCCGGGGTCTTCTGACCGGCAGCCGCCGCGGCCACGGCATCGCCGAACAGGAAGACCCGGACCTCGTTGACGTCGTCCTCCAGCATCTGCCGGGCCCAGCGGATGCCGTTGTAGGTGCGCTCGGTGCCGTAGGGCGGGTCGTGCAGGACAAAAAGGATCTTCATCGTCGGCTCCTCCAGAGCAGAGATCGGATCGCGGACGGCACCCCGCCGCCCGTACGCTCGGAGGCCGCCCCAAGGCGCCCCCGGAAGATCTTCGAGATGCGGTCCACGGCGATGACGAGGATCACCACCGAGGCCATGAGCGTGGCCAGTTCCTGGTAGCGAAACAGGTTCAGGGCGATACCGAGGGCCTGGCCGATGCCGCCCGCCCCGACGAATCCGATGACCACGGAACTGCGGATGTTGCACTCCCACTGGTAGAGGATCTGGGAGGCGATCACCGCACGGGCCTGCGGCACGATGCCGAGGAGGGCCGTCGTCAGCCGGGAGCCGCCGGTCAGTCGCATCGCCTCGACCGGCCCGGGGTCGACGGCCTCGAGTTGCTCCGAGCAGAGTTTCGCCAGCACTCCCGCCGAGTGCAGAGCGATGGCGTAGACACCCGCCGCGGGACCGAGCCCGACCGTGGCGACGAACAACAACGCCCAGAGCAGCTCGTGCACGCTGCGCAGAGTGGTGGCGATCGCGCGCGCGCCGGCCGCCGGCCAGCGCGGGGCCTGCACGTTCCCGGCCATCAGCACGGCGAGCGGCAGCCCGATGAGCGTGCCGAGCAGCAGCGCGGCGACCGAGATCTGCACGGTCTCGACGGCCGCGGTGAAGACCCGGCCGAGCAGGTCGGCGTCCAGATCGGGCGGGAACAACCCACCGATGATCTGGGCGGCGCCCTCCCTGCCCTCGATGAGGGAGCCGAGACCGATCCCGGTACCCGCCACCGACCACGCCACGAGACCGAGGGCCGCGACCGTGACCACCACCCGGGGACCACGCCGGGGCTCGGGAGGCGGCGGCGAGACGGTGCGCGTCCGTTCCTCTTGAAGGGTCATGACATCATCTCCGCCGGTGGCCCGTAGATCTGTTCCAGCCGCCCGGCGTCGGGCGGATCGCCGTCATAGACGACGTGGCCGTCGCGCAGCGCGGCGACGCGGTCGAACCGGCGAGCCACGTCGAGGTCGTGGGTGGTGGCGATCAAGGTGGCGCCGCTGTTGCTCAGATGCTCCAGGGCGACCGCCGCGCGTACCGGGTCCAGCCCCGAGGTGCACTCGTCGGCCAGCAGCAGGCGCGGCGCGGTGAACAGGGCTCGGGCGAGCGCGACACGCTGCCTCTCCCCGCCGGAGAGGCGTTCGACGCGGGTCCGCAGCAGGCGGGTGATGTCGTGGATGGCGGCCAGTTCGGCGAGCCGCGCGGCGAACCTCGACGGCACTCCTCCGGCCAGCACGACGGCCCAGTCGACCGGCCGCCACGCGTGGGCGACCCCCGCCAGGATGTTGGTGCGCGCGGTGAGCCCGACGATCAGGTCGTCGCGTTGCCGTACACACCCGATCCGGCGGCGCAGCGCGGTGATCTCGGCACGGCGGCCGAACGGGTCGGCGCCGTCGATCGAGACCTCCCCGCCGGAGGGGCGAACGGCGCCGATGATGACGCGGAGCAGCGTGGTCTTGCCCGCTCCCGATGGACCGAGCAGCGCGACCCGCTCCCCCGGCCCGACCTTGAGATGTACTCCCGACAGGACGGTGCGCCCCCCGAAGGCCACCGTGACCCCGCCGACGTGCACCTCCATCGCCTCATCCGTCATGGCTGTTCTTGTCTCGGAGTCAGCAGCCCGAGGGCGGCGGCCTGCTCACGCACCTCGTCGTAATCCGCGGCGGTGACGGCGGCGTACTTCTTGGCCCGCATCAGGTCGAGCAGTTCCGGCTGGTCGATCGCGAGGAAGGCGTCAGTGACGGCCGTGCGCGCCGCCTCGGGCAACTCAAGGCGCGCCACCCACGGATACCCCATGACGTCACGGGTCTCGATCGCCCGCAGGGCGCCCTTGGGCACACTTCCCTGCTTCTCGAGGCGGTGCAGGATGCGCAGCTCGATGCCGCCCGCGTCGACGTCGCCCTTCGCGACCGCCTGCGCGGTGGCGTCGTGACCGCCGGTGAAGGTGACCGCCTTCAGCGGTGGGCAGGCCATCATGTCGCCGGTCTCGCATCGGGCCCCCGCCTGAGTGATCATGATGCGGGGATAGAGGCTGCCGGAGGTGGAGCTGATGTCGCCGAAGGCGAAGGTGCCGCCGCCCGCGACGACGTCCCCGGTGGTCTTGTACGGCGACCCGGTCTTCACCACCACGGCGGACAGGTATTCGGGCGTCCCGGTCTCCTGGTCGACCTCGGTGACCAGCGGCACCACCTTCGTCTGCGCCTCCGCCTGGACGTAGGTCAGCCCGCCGAGGTAGGCGACGTCGAGTTTGCCCGCGGAAAGGGCGGCGACCACGCCGGCGTAGTTGGTGGCCACGAACAGCTCCACCTCGGTACCGAGCTTGCCCGCCAGATAGGCACGGAAGGGTTCATACTGGGCGCGCTGCTTCTCCGGGGAGATGTTGGGCACCACGCCCACCCGCAGTTTCGCCGGGATCCCGGCTGCCGTGTGGGCCGCGTGACCGCCGGATCCGCAGCCGACGGCGGCCAGCAACAGGGCGACGACGACGGCGAGCAGTCTCCTGGTCATCGTCCCTCCCCGCCGGGCATCGTGAACGGCGCGACCGGGGCGAGTTCGACGCCAAGGGCACTGGCGCCGATCAGCTCGCGGCCGGTGCGGTTGTTGATCGGCATGAACAACCCCGCCTGCACGTCACGCCAGATCCGCTCGTAGGCGGAACCGCGCCGATAGGCCGCGCCGCCCACGACGTCGATCAGACGCGTCATCACCGCGGCGGCGTTGTTGGTGCAGACGTTCTTGACCAGCGCGCAGCGGGCCAGTCCTTCCTGCACGCCGAGCCGGCTCACCAGAGCCCCGCCGGCGACGTCGGCGGCGTGCCGCTGGAGCATCGCCCTGCTGGTCTCGATGGCGATCTCTGCGTCGGCGATCGCGTCCTGGACGCGGGCGTCCCGCTGGAGGCCGTTACGGCGGGCGAGGTCGACGGCGTAGTCGAGGGCCGCGACGGCCAGGCCCGTGTAGACGGCGCCGAAACTCGGCGTGGTCCACGAAAGGATCATGTCGAGCACCTGGACGTCGAAGTGACCGACCGGGATCGCCTGCAAGACGGCCATGTCGGGCACGAACATGCCGTCGAACACGATGTCGTCGCTCCGGGTGGCCCGCATGCCGAGGGTGTCCCAGGTCGGCTCGATCGTCACTCCCGGCGCGCTCGGGTCGACCATCACGATGAGCACGCGCGGTCCTTCGGGGCCGTCGTCCCAGCGGGCGGTGGCGGCCCACATCGTGGCGATCGCACTGTTGGTGCCGAAGGTCTTGCGTCCGTGCAACCGGAAGCCGCCGGGGACCTTGGTGGCCTTGGTCCTGGCGTCCATGAAGAGGGCCGGGATGCCGGGCTCACTCGCGATGGCGGCCAGCACGAGGCCGTCCTGCCCCGCGACGCGCAGCACCTGCTCCAGCGGCGGCGCCCCGGTGCGCCGCCAGGTCGCCGCCCACGATCCGAGCGGCGCGGCGTGCATGGCGTACGACAACGCGGTGGCGCCGTCGGCGGTGGCCAGACGCTCCAGCACCCGCAGCAGTTCGCCCTGGTCCGCGCCGAGGCCGCCCAGTTCCTCGGGCACGGTGAGCCGCAGGAGCCCGTGAGAGCGCAGGTCGTCGTAGTTGTCGGCGGGGAAGGTGTTGTCCCGGTCGTGCCGTGCCGCACGCTCGCCCAGGGCCGGGAGGACCTTGTCGGCTAGGGCGAGGAACGACTGTTCGCGTTCCGTCAGGAGCTGACGCATGGCTGATATCTCCTCGGGGCTCGATGAGATGGCGGACGCGCGGCGGGGGTGCCGCCGTCCGGGTCATGGACGGTTGGTGAGCGCGTCGTCGCTGACGTGCCGGGGCAGTAGGAACAGCCCGCAGATGGCGGAGAGCAGGGCGACCGCGGTGAGCACGGCCGCGGCGGTCGGATGGGCGCCGGGTCCGTGCTGAGCGATCCCGCCGATCACGGCGACGCCGAGCAGCGAGGCGGCCTGGCGCGCGGTGTTGAGCATGCCGGAGGCCGCGGGCACCAGATGGGGGGCGAGCCCGCGGATCGCCTCGGTGCTGGCCGGAGCCATGACGAGTCCCACTCCGACGCCGGCCAGCGCCAGCGCCGCCACCGTCGTGCCGAGGGCCGGCAACGCGAACCCGATGACACCGGCACCGAGGCAGGCCATTCCCGCCGCCATGATCGGGCCACCGCCGATCCGGTCGCTGAGCCATCCGGCGACCGGTGAGACGACCCCGGCCGCCACGGCCATCGGCAGCAGCGCCAGTCCCGTGTCGATCGCGTCGCCTCCGAGTTCACCCTGGATCCGTACCGAGACCAGGAGCATCAGCCCGGCGAGCACGCCGAACTGGACGGCACCGATCGACCCGGCGACCAGGAAGCCGCGCTCCCGGAACACGTCCGGCGGCATGAGAGGCGCGGGGTGCCGCCGCTGCCACGCCACGAATACGGCGATCAGCCCGGCGGCGGGCACCAGCCAGAGCAGCCGGCCTTCGCCGACCAGCGCGTAGGCGACCACGGCCAACCCCGTGCCGATCAGCACGACCCCTCCCCCGTCGAGCCGGGTCCGTACGGCCGTGCCACCGGACGGCACCCAGCGGCGGGCCAGCACCACGACGGCGAGACATACGGGGACGTTGACCAGGAAGACCCACCGCCACCCCCAGGTCGCGACGACCAGGCCGCCGCCGACGGGACCGAGGACGGCGGCCAGCGCCATCGTCGCGCTGACCAGGCCGAGCGCGGCACCGCGCCGTTCGGCGGGGAAGACGGCGGCGATCAGGGTGAGGGTCTGCGGCACGATCATCGCTCCGCCGACCCCCTGGGCCACCCGCGCGGCTACCAGCTGCGGCAGCGCGGGCGCCAGCCCTCCGGCGAGGGAGGCGAGGGCGAACACGACGACCCCGGCGAGCAGGAGGCGACGCGGGCCGTACATGCCGCCGAGCCGCCCGGCGGTGATCAGCAGGGCGGCGTAGGCGATGACGAATCCGTTGAAGACCCACAGGACGTCGTCGAGCCCGGCGTCGAACGACACGGTCAGGGCGGGGACCATCACCTGGACGACGGTCGAATCGATCATCACGACGAACGCGGCGAGACACAGCACGACGACCGAACCGGCCGCTCCGGGCGATTGTACGAGTTCCTCTCGGGTTGACATACGCACTCCCGGAACACAGGATCGGTCAGTACAATAACGTGATTAAAATTGATTACTTTAGAATTATATAGCTATATTCTCTGGAGTTCCCGAGGCTGTCAAGGGCGCCATCAGGAGACCGTGCATCACATAGGGAGCCGCCTCGATCTGGAAATCCATCAAGGGATGGAGACGCCGCACGGTCCCCTCCAGGGCCAGTAGGCAGAGAAGCGGGAACACGAATTCCGGCTCGGCGAAGACGGCGTATTCGCGTTGCAGGTCGAACAGCCTGACAGCGAAGGGACCCAACTCGAAGTCCTTGGCGACGGCGCCCGAACTGCGATTGACCAGTTCGGCCACCTCGCGTTGAAATCCAGTAACATCCGCCCCATTCGCAACACCGCGCGCACTGGCCAGAAGAATGCGCGCGCATAACTCACCGTCGCCTTTGATCATTCCGGCGAAGAATTGTGTGAACCGGGTCCGCGCCATTTCACTCAGCGGGAACATGAATCCGGCGTCGAGCACCACCACCTCGCCTCCGGGGCGGATGTAGGCGTTGCCCTGGTGCAGGTCGACGTGGATGAACCCGCGGACGAAGAGCATGTGGTAGACCGCGCGCACCAACGTGGTGACACCCCGCTCCACCGACGCGCGATCGCCGGGTTGCCCGGCCAGGTCCTCGGCGAAGGTCATCGTGATGACGCCACCGGCGGTGAGCTCGTCCACGGGTTCGGGGACGACGACCCCGTCCACGTCGGCGAGGTCTTCGCGCAGTCGGCGCAGATATCGCGCCTCCTGCGCGAAGTCGAGCTGCCCGCGGAGCGCGTCGCCCATCTGCCCGACGATGTCGGTCAGCGGCAACCGGGCAAACCGTGGCACCCGGGAGGCGAGACGGGCGAGGCCACTCACGATCGCGGTGTCGGCCGCGAAGCTGCGTACCACCTCCGGTCGCCTGACCTTGACCGCGAGGTCGCGCCCCTTCCAGGTCATGCGGTAGACGCAGGCGATGGAGCCGCTCGCGATCGGTGGACCGGCCAGCGCCGTCAGCATCTCGGCGGGGGGTTCGGCGAAGGCCCGGCGGGCCGCCGACAACGCCTGCCTGGCCGGCATCGGGGCGACGTGGTCGTGCAGGCGTCCCAGCTCCGCCGCCAGGACCTCCCCCACCACGTCGACCCGGGTCGCCAGCAACTGGCCGGTCTTCAGGAAGGCGCCGCCGAGCCGTTCGAGCAGGCGGGCGACCTCTCTCGCGAGCGCGGCCCGGCGCCGGACCGCGACCGCGACCACCGCCATCCGAGCGATCGCGGTCGTCACGTGGACGGCCACCTGGAGCAGTCGGACGGCCACGGTCATGACCTCGGCCCCGCCTCGGCCAAGGCGCGTGCCACCGCGTCGCGCAGCGACTCGGGACCGCCGTCGAAGTCGTCGGCGGCCAGCGGGACGGCAGGGCCGCTTCTGGTGAAGTCGGTCCGGTGCCCGCTGTCGAGCCGGGAGACGCGCACCCTGCGGGGCAACCAGTCGGCGGCGGAGCCCGCGAGTTCCAGGGCCTCCCACCTGCGGACCGGTTCACCTCGCTGCCGCACGACCCGCTCGACCACCACGCCGGTCCCGGGCACATAGCACTCGTCCACCATGAGACCGTCCATGGACGCCGGCCCCCGGTACGTGCGCCTTCCGGCCTCCTGCTCGTCGTCGGTGAGCTGGAGAACGGGATGCGACCACGCCATCAGGTCGACGTAGCCGATGTCGGTGAGCGGAAGGCAGTCGAAGACCAGACGGTCGACGACCTGGATGGGGCGACGCATGGTCGGCAGAAAGGTGCTGATGCGGCAGTCGCCGGCGTCGCGGTCCTCCTCCATCCAGACATAGGTGCCGAACAGCACATCGGGTTTGATCACGAAGATCGCGGTCACCGCCCGCTCCGGCGCAGCGGAGAAGCGGCGAGCGAACAGGTACCGCATCGGGTTGTGCCCGATGGCGGCCTCGACACCGAAGGCATAGGACGCGAGCCGGCCCGCGCGGAAATTCGCCCGAGCCGGCCCGGCAACGCGCACGTCATCCATCGCCTGGGGTGCCTACGCCAGCATTCGCGCCAGCTCGGCGGGCACCACGGCGCTGGTGATCGGGATGTGGTGCAGGAGGTTCCCGATCTCGATGTCGGCGGCGATCAGCTCACCGACCTGACGGCTCTCACCGTCGTACAGCGCGTAGTGCTTGGACGTCCGCGACACGTCCCCGATCGGGGGGACCATCGCGACCCGCGACTCCAGACGGACCACCTGGTCGCCCGTGTCGACGGTCGTGCCGAGCTGCTCTACCTCGAACCGAGGATAGATCATGGTGATACAGTCCTTGATGGGCATCGGTGACCCATCGTCTGGGGTGGGACTCGGCTTGACCCGCGCTCCCTCCGACTTGCCCGGTGTGTTCGACACCTTGACCTGACCGAAGATCTCGCTGTGCCCGGTCACCTGAAGCGACAGGAACTGGGCCGTGATCGTGGCGCTGGCCCAGTTCAGCTCGCCGGCGGCGTGCGGGTCGTGGCGACGGTAGATCGCCATGCCATGGAGGTCGACGATGTCCTCACCGAGACCGTCGATGCGCACGTGGATGCGCTCGCGGACGATGAACGTCTCCAAGGCCGACGGCGTCAGCGTGTAAGGGCGGATGGGGTAGAGGTTCCCCGGCCCTCCCCACGCGGAGTCGTGGCCCCGGACGACCTCCGCCGGAGAGAGGGTCGTGGGGTCGATGTCCGCCGCGACCCCCCTCTCCAGGAGTTGTCTGAGGATTCCCTGTGGTTCGCTCACAGTTCAACCTTTCAAGTGAGAGCGATGGTGAGTGTCCGTCAGCCGTCGAGTGACGACATCAGGACGTCGAGCGAATCGATGACGTGCGCGAAGTCCACGGTCCGCTCGCGGATGCGGGTCTTGTCGACCGTCTGGTCGCCAAGCTCGACCGCGAGCACCTCGATCAGCCGGTCGAGGTTGTTGTAGGCGACGCTCACCGGGAAGTGGGCGAGCGGAGCCTCGTGTTTGGGGTCTGCGGGAGGGCCGCCGGACTCCAGCAGGCCCGTCGATCCGCTCTGCCGCCGCCAAGCCTGCTCCACCGTCACGTCGTACCGGTGGAACGTCCCGTAGTAGTGCGGCTTCCAGCGCTCGCGGAGCTCGTTGGCGCTGATGCGCCGTTCGAGGTAGTCCACCGCGGCGGGGACGAACACCTCGCGGTACTCCTTGAGCAGGGGACCGACGTCCGGCGACGCCGTCGACAGTGGGCTGTCAGCGATGGTCATGTCGTCTCCCAACCAGGGCTCGGTAGGTCTGAGCGTCGATACTCAGTTGAGTACTTTAAATTAATATAGTCAAGCGGATGGCGAACCGAAGAGTTCCAATGAACAAAGCACCCTTTGAATAGCCTGAACAGCGCCCTCGGCGGGAAAAACCCGCCATCCCGCTGTTGACGCCACGGCTACAAATATCGTTAGTTACTTCGTGGAGGCGTTGGGTGCCTGGTGGCCCTCCCGGTCTACAAAACCGATGGGGCGGCGTTTGACGTCGCCGGCGGGTTCGATTCCCGTTCGCCTCCGCTTTCGCTCCGTCGCGGGATTCTTCAGGGTGAGGAGTGGCGCGTATGCACGTAGTGGCGACCGCCGGTCACGTCGATCACGGAAAGTCGACCCTCGTCCGCGCCCTGACCGGGATGGAGCCCGACCGCTGGGCCGAGGAACGTCGGCGAGGGCTCACGATCGACCTGGGATTCGCATGGCGCACCATGCCCTCGGGACGTTCGCTCGCCTTCGTCGACGTTCCCGGCCACGAGCGGTTCGTGACGAACATGATGGCCGGGATCGGGCCGGTGCCCGCCGTGCTCATGGTGGTGGCCGCCGACGAGGGATGGATGCCCCAGTCGGCCGAGCACCTGGCCGTCATCGACGCGCTGGGGGTACGCCACGGGCTTCTGGTGGTGACCCGGTCCGACCGCGGGGACGCCGAACTGGCCATCGAGGAGGCCCGGCTGGAACTGGTCGGCACCTCCCTCGACGGCGTACCCGCGGTGGCCGTCAGCAGCATCACCGGTGACGGCGTCGACGACCTGGTCACCGCGCTCGACGATCTCGTGGGCGCGCTGCCCGCGCCCGACGACGCGGCGCCGGTCCGGTTGTGGATCGACCGTGTGTTCACCGTCAAGGGCATGGGCACCGTCGTCACCGGCACGCTGCCCTCGGGCACCGTGAACGTCGGCGACGAACTTCAGCTCAGCCCCTCTGGCCGGGTCGTGAAGGTCCGCGGCATGGAGTCGCTGAAACGCAAGACCGAGAGGGTGACCGGCGTGGCCCGGGTCGCGCTCAACCTCAAGGGCGTCGACCTCGCCGACTGCGGGCGCGGCATGGCCCTGGTCTCCCCCGGCCGCTGGACGGTCACCGACACGCTCGACGTCCGGTTACGCGCGGGCACCTCCGACCTGCTGCCGCGTGAGTCCCTGTTGCATGTGGGCTCGGCGTCGGTGAGCGTGCGGGTGCGCCGCCTCGGCGAGACCACCGCCAGGCTCGTCCTCGACCACCCGCTGCCGCTGCACGTCGGCGACCGCGTGATCCTGCGCGACCCCGGCTCCCGGCGGGTCACCGGCCTGACCGTGCTCGACGTACGCCCGCCCTCGCTGCGACGGCGAGGAGCGGCGGCCCGGGTCGCGGACGAAATCGCCGACTGGCCGGACCCTCCGACCGCCCACCACCTCCTCGCCCGTCACCGCTACCTCAGGGAGGACGAGTTCGACCCGCTGGGTCTCACCGCGGTGGGCCGGAAGGTCGACGGCGACTGGCGGGTCGATCCCGCGTGGTGGGTGAGTCAGAGCCAGGGACTCGGCGCCCTGACCAAGGACTACGCGTTGCGCAACCCGCTCGTCCCGACCCTTCCCGTCGAGGTGGCCAGGCAACTGCTCGGCCTGCCCCACCGGCGGCTCGTGGAGGCGCTGGTCAGGCCACCGCTGAGAATAGAGGCCGGGCGCATCCACCGGCCCGCCGACCGGCCCAGGCTCCCCGAGGCGATCACGGCCGCCGTACGTCGCCTGGAGCGGGAACTGGAGACGACGCCCTTCCAGGCTCCGGAGGCGGTCCGGCTCGCGCAGCTCGGCCTGGACTCGCGGGCGGCGATCGCCGCCGCCAAGGTAGGCGCGGTGTTGCGGCTGGCCGAGGGAGTGGTACTGCCCCTGATCGCCGAGCCGCGCGCGGTGGAGATCCTTGAGGAGCTGCCTCAGCCGTTCACCGCGAGTGAGGCCCGGAGCGCGCTGGGCACGAGCCGCCGGGTTGTGATCCCCCTGCTCGAGTATCTGGATGAGCGCGGGCACACCGTACGGGTGGACAACGCGAGCCGGCGCGTGCGCTCCCGGTAGAGAGGCCGGATCCTCGATCACGGCCCGTCGCTCCTCGCTGTTCGTCTTCCTCCGCAAGGTGGCGGTTCGCGCAGCCTCCCGGCTACGGGCATCCGCGCGAAGGGAGCGTCAGGCCAGCACTGCCAGCAGTGCCTTCTCCAGTACTTCGTCCTCCTCGGGAGCGACCGTGCGCAGGTCGACCAGCACCCGGCCACGCTCGGTGCGCACGATCACCGGTGTCTCACCGGCGCGCAGCGCCGAGGTGACGGCCGACTCCCCCGACGGGCCGCAGTCGAGTTCGACCAGCACCGAGGGCAGTCGTTCGGCGGGCAGGCTGCCGCCGCCGACCATGCCCGTGCCCTCGCGCACCCGTGCACGTCGCCCGATCGAGCCGGCCAGCCTGGTGGCGCGACGGGTGAGGTCGTCGAGGGAGGCATCCAGCATGCGCCACACGGGCAGCTCACTCCGGCGGCCCCCCAAATGGGAGAGGAGCGTCGCTTCGAGAGCGGCCAGCGTGAGCTTGTCGATGCGCACGGCACGGGCGATCGGGTGCCGGGACAATCGCCGAACGAGAGTGTCGTCGCCGACGACGATGCCGGCCTGGGGGCCGCCGAAGAGCTTGTCGCCGGAGAAGACCGCCAGGTCCGTACCCGCCGCCAGGCTGTCGCGCAGGGTCGGCTCGTCGCCCATGCGGCCGGTGAGCAGGCCCGAGCCGAGGTCGTGCAGCAGGGGCAGGCCCGCCTCGCGCGCGACCGACACGAGCGCCGGCAGCGGCGGAGCGGCGGTGAAGCCCTCGATGCGGTAGTTCGACGGGTGCACCACCATCAGCATCGCGGTGCGGTCGGTGACGGCGTTCACGTAGTCGGCGACGTGGGTGCGGTTGGTCGAACCGACCTCGACAAGACGGGCTCCGGCGGCCTCCATGATGGCGGGGATGCGGAACTCGCCGCCGATCTCCACCAGTTCCCCGCGCGAGACGATCACCTCGCGGTCTCGCGCCAGGGTGCCCAGGGCGAGGAACAGCGCCGCGGCGGCGTTGTTGACGGCCAGCGCGCCGGGAGCGCCGCTCAGTTCGCGCAGCATCGTGTTCACGGTCGCACCGCGTTTGCCGCGGCCACCGGTGGCCAGGTCGAACTCGACCGTGGAGTACCCGGCGGCGGCGTTGACGGCCGCCCGCGCCGCCTCCGACAGCGGTGCCCGCCCGAGGTTGGTGTGCAGGACGACCCCGGTCGCGTTGATCACCGACCGGACCCGGCCGGCGTTCAGCGCCGCCAGCGAACCCGCCACCGTGGCGGCGATCTCTTCGGGGGATGGCACGGCTCCCCCGCCGGCGACCGAACGGCGCACCTCGTCCAGCACTCGCCGGGTCGTCTCCGCCACGAGGGGGCGCCCCCACGCGGCGGCCAGCTCGCACATCACGGGCAGGGCGAGCAGGACATCGGTCTTCGGCAGGGCTCGGCGGGGGTCGATGGCCGTGCTGTCGTGCCTTCCGAGGGAAAGCGTGCCGGTCGCGGCCGGTCGCGGCCCGGAGTCCATGGTCATCGTTCTCCTTCTCAGGCGCCGGCGTGTACGGATATACGTCCCGGGCGGCCAGGGACCACCTCGCCGATGACGGCTGTCGACAGGTCGTGTCGCCGGAGGTGGCCGACCAGGTCGGCGGCCGGCGGCGGGACGGCGAGGAGCAGCCCGCCGGAGGTCTGCGCGTCGTGCAACAGGACGGCGACCTCCTCGTCCACCGAGACCGCGATGTCGACCCAGTCGGTCAGGAAGCTCATGTTGGCCTTGGTGCCCCCGGACACGAAGCCCTTGGCGGCCAGTTCCCGCGCGTCGGGCAGCAGCGGCACGCGATCAGCGTCGATGCGCGCGGCCAGGCCGCTCGCGCTGAGCATGCGGCGCAGGTGGCCGAGCAGGCCGAACCCGGTGACGTCGGTCGCGGCGCGCACCCCGGCGGCCGTGGCCGCGCGGGCGGCGCCGGCGTTCAGGGCGGTCATCGAGGCGACGGCCTCGGTAAGGGTGGCGGGGTCGGCCGCGTCCTGTTTGAAGGCCGTCACGATGACGCCGGTGCCGAGGGGTTTGGTCAGCACGAGCAGGTCGCCGGGACGCGCCTTGTCGATGGTCATCAGATGCGCGGGGTCGGCCAAACCGATGACGGCCATGCCGTACTTGGGGACGGGGTCGGCGATCGTGTGGCCGCCCACCACGGCGCAGCCGCCCTCGGCGGCCTTGACGGACGCGCCGCGCATGACGTCGGCCAGCATCTCCAGCGGCAGTCCCTCGCCCGGCCAGGCGGCCAGGTTGAGCGCGGCGACGGGGCGGCCGCCCATGGCGTAGACGTCGGACATGGCGTTGGCGGCGGCGACCTGACCCCAGTCGTAGGGGTCGTCGAGGACGGGGGTGAAGAAGTCGGTGGTCAGGATGAGCGCCTGGCCGTCGCCCAGGCGCAGGACCGCGGCGTCGTCGCCCTCGCTCAGGCCCACCAGCAGGTCGTCGTCGGCTCCGGCCCCAAACCCGTTCAGGTTGGTCATGAGCGTCTCCAGCGACGCCTGCGGCAGTTTGCAGGCGCACCCGGCGCCGGGAGACAACGTGGTCAGTCGGATGGTGTTCGGGGTCTTTTCCCTCATGGCTGCCCTTCCCGGACGAGCGTCTTGCGGCAGAACAGGGGCGGCCGTCCCGGCGTGAGGCTCGACACCGCCGGGACAGCCACGGACGGCGATCAGTGGCCGGTGGCGCACATCCGATAACCGTCGTTGATGATCATCTGAGCCATGCCGGCGTAGGCCGCCGGGTCGTCGGGCACGATGGCCGCCAGCCCGTCGCAGTAGCGGTTGAACATGCAGAAAGCCGCCGAGATGAGCACCGAGTCGTGGATCTCGGTGTCGGTGGCTCCCGCCTGCCGGGCCGCCTCGACCAGTTCTGCCGTGACGGCGTGGCCTCCCTCGACCGTCGCAGCCGCGATCTTGATGAGGGCGCGCAGCTTGGGCGAGGCCGGGGCGCTGTCGACGTCGGCGATGACCTTGTCGACCAGGGATCGCCCGCCCTCGATCTGGGCGGCGCTGACCTCGGAGTGGGTGGAGGTGCAGAACTTGCAGTGGTTGAGCACGGACACATAGGTCGCGATGAGTTCCCGCTCCCCCCGTCCCAGCGAGTGGGGGCTGCGTAGCAGCGTCTCGGCCAGTTCACCGAGGGGGCGCCCCGTCTCCGGGCGGTACTGGAACAGACCGGGCGTGCCGGGGGCAAGCTCGGGGGACATGGCGATGTGCGGCATTGATCTCTCCTCTGGAAGTGGTGAGCAGGCCCGCGGGAGCCGCCGGACGAGCGTCGGACACGAACCGACACTTCCAGTAGAGGGCTTTAAGTTTATATAGTCAATATGAGCCGCTTGATCCTCTGCGATGGGATTCGCTTCATGCTTCTACATCAATGTGAAGCTCAGCCTACGGGAGCCATCAGTCCGAGCAGGACGCTGGAACGCACGATGGCGTCGGTGTCGCCGGTGAGCTGCAGCCTCCCCGAGGCCAGGGCCTCGAACGGCGTCAACCGCTTGGCCCCGATCTCGACGAAGGTGCGGGCGTCGGTGCGCGCCACGACGGCGGGCTCACTCTCGGCGGGCCCGTCCAGCGCGACGGGCACCCGTCCCGCGACCGCGATGTGGAAGACCACGTCGTCGACCCGGAACTCGTAGGACTCGTCGATGTCGGTGGCGCGCTCGGGGTCGATCATCGCCTGCACCGCGAGGAAGCCCCAGTGCGCCCGGGTCTCGACATCGTGAGCGGGCACGCCGAGGAAGTGCATCCCCCACCGGGCCAGTTGCAGAACCGGCTCCCGCAGCTCCTGGCCCAGCTCGGTCAGCACGTATCCATGGTCACGGGTCTGCGGGCGCGTGATGACGCCGAGCTCGTGGAGCACCTTGAGCCGTTCGGCGAGCAGGTTGGTGCCGATGCCGGGAAGCGCCTCCAGGAGCTCGCCGTAACGACGGGGGCCGAGCAGCATTTCCCGGACGATGAGCAGGGTCCAGCGCTCGCCGACGACGTCGAGAGCCGCCGCCAGCCCGCAGTACTGACCGTAGTTTCGGCGAACGTGACCCATGGCAGCCTCCTTGCTTCACCTGGCTACTTTAATTATACATAGAATTGAGAAGTTGTCCCGGCGACCCTCAGGAGCGCATATGACCCCCCGTCATCCTGGTGTCCGCGTCCCCGTCGTTGCGGAAAGTGCCGCCACCGGGGACGTCGCAGCCCTCTACACCGAGATCCGTGATCACTTCGGTCTCGGACTGGTGCCCGACGTCTTCAAGCTCGTCAGCACTCGCACACCGTTTCTCAAGGTCTTCTGGGACGGGTACCGTTCGGTCTTCGACGAGGACGGCGCACTGTCCCGCGACGTCAAGGAGCTCATCTCGGCGTTCGTCGCCCGGGAGGTGTCCTGCCGGTACTGCGTCGACGCGCACGTCCTGTTCCTCGACCTGCTGAACGCCGACGCCACGATGAAGGCGAGCCTGGCGGTGGCGGAGGTCGATCAGATGGACCTGCCCGAGCCGACGCGTGAGCTGCTACGCCTGTCCCGGCGCGTCACGAAGGAGCCGGACCGCATCACGGAAGCCGACTTCGCCAAGGCGCGAGCCTGCGGCTGGAGCGACGCGCAGATCCTGGAGGCCCTCTGGACGGCCTGCCAGTTCAACTGGGTGACCCGCATGGTCAGTGCGGCCGGGCTCGTCTCCCTGGGCCAGCTCGCGGAGCCGGAACCGATCAGAGAACGGTGAAGGTGAGCGACGGGTGGTCCTCGTCGGCCACCCCGAACAGCACCGTCCGGCCGGCTGTCAGCCTGCCGCTCAGCACCTGGGCCGACAGCGTGTCGTCGAGCTCGCGCCGGACGGTGCCGCGCAGCGGGCGCGCACCCATCGCCGGGTCGTGCCCGAGTCTGGCCAGGAACTCCCGCGCCGGGGTGGTCACCTCCAGGCGTACCCCGGCACTCTCGTAGAGGCGGCGCCCCAGGTCGGCGACGGCCATGTCGACGATGCGGAGCAGCTCGGCGTGCCCGAGCCGGGCGAAGACGAGGACCTCGTCGAGCCGATTGAGCAACTCGGGCCGCAGGTGCCGCCGCAGTTCCGCGTGCACCGGGGAGCCACTCGTCCCCTCCCCGGCGAAACCCGCGGCCGGATGGCCCGTCCTGCGGGCTCCCAGGTTGGTGGTGAGGATGACGACCGTACTGGTGAACGTGACCGTGCGGCCGTCACCGGAGGTCAGCCGCCCCTCCTCCACGAGCTGGAGCAGCACGTCCAGCACGTCCGGGTGGGCCTTCTCGATCTCGTCGAACAACACCACGCTGAACGGTTTGCGGCGGACCCTGTCGGTGAGCTGCCCACCGTCCTCGAAACCGGCGTAACCGGGCGGGGCACCGATGAGACGGGAGACGGAGTGGCGTTCGACGTACTCGCTCATGTCGAGCTGGATGAGGGCGTCGTCGGTACCGAACAACACCCCGGCCAGCGCCCTGGCCAGTTCGGTCTTGCCCACTCCGGATGGACCGGCGAACAGGAAGGAGCCGACCGGGCGGTCGGGGTCGGAGACCCCGGCCCTGGCCCGCCTGATGGCCGCGCCGAGCGAGGCGACGGCGGCGTCCTGGCCGACGACGCGGGCGCGAAGCTCGTCCTCCAGGCCGCGCAGCCGCGCCACGTCCTCAGAGGTCAGGCGTTCGAGCGGGATACCGGTCATCTCGGCCAGCACCTCGGCGACCAGGTCCTCGTCCACCTTGTCGAGGGCCTGGCCGCCCGCGAGGGAGCGAACCCGGGCCAGCGCCCCCGCCTCGTCGATGACGTCGACGGCCTTGTCGGGCAGCGCGCGGCCGGTGATGTGGCGGTCGGTCATTCGGGCGGCGGCGACCAGCGCGTCGTCGGTCACGACGACCCGGTGATGGGCCTCGTAGCGAGGGCGCAGACCCTTGAGGATGCCGATGGTGGCCGCGACGCTGGGCGCCTCCAGCGTGATCGGCTGGAAGCGGCGGTCCATGGTGACGTCACCGGCGAAGTACTTGCGGTACTCCTCGGGCGTGGTCGCTCCGATGAGACGCAGTTCGCCCCTGGCCAGCAGGGGCTTCACGATCGCGGCGGCGTCGAGCGCCCCGGCCCGGTCGCCGGCCCCGACCAGGGCGTGGATCTCGTCGACGAACAGCACCACACCGCCGTCACCCCCGGCCTCGTTGAGGATGGTGCGCAGGCGTTCCTCGAAGACACCGCGCTCCCGGGCGCCCGCGATCAGTGAGCCGAGATCCAGCGCGTACAGGCGTTTGTCGCGCAGTTCCTCCGGCACTGTCCCGTCCACCACCCGCTGCGCGAGCGCCTCGACCAGGACGGTCTTCCCCACACCCGGCTCGCCGATCAGCAGCGGGCTGTTCTTGGTACGCCGCAGCAGCACCTGCACCAGCCGGTCGAGCTCGTGTTCCCGCCCGATGACGGGATCGAGTTCACCCGCACGGGCGGCGTCGGTGAGACTGCGGCCGAACCGGGACAGCAGCAGGTCGACGGAGCGGACCGGGCCGGTCGCCGCCCTGATCGGCTCGGGCACCTGGTCGAGCAGTTCGAAGACCCGCTCGCGGACCCTGCCGGGATCGATCGACAGACCGCGCAGCACGGCGACGGCCGGATCGTCCTCGTCTGCGAGCAGGCCGAGCAGCATGTGTTCGGTGTCGACCGTGTCCTCGCCGAGGCGGCGGGCCTCCTCGGCGGCACGGGCCATCAGCCCTTTGGCGGGCTCCCCCAGCGGGATCGGGCCGGATGTGTGCACGAGTCCGGGGCCGACGACGATCTCGACCTGCTGGTGCACGAGGTCGAGATCGACCCGCATCTCCCGGAACAACGCCCCGGCGACGCCTCCGGCCTGGACCAGGCCGAGCAGCAGATGATCGGTGCCAATGGTGTTGTGGTTGAACATCCTGGCCTCTTCCTGGGCCAGGACGACCGCCTTGCGCGCGCGTGCGCTGAGCCGGTCCACCATCTCCGCTCCTCGCGTGGCCACCCCGTCATGGGGTCATTTTTTTTTGGATCTCGCTCCTCCGCCTCCAGCCGGGCCTGCGCGAAGCCCGCCCACCAGATGTCCTCAAGGAAGGCTCGCAACCTGGCCAGGGTGTCCTGGCTGGCCCGGTAGAGGCGTCGGGTGCCCTGGCGGCGTTCGACCACGAGGCCGGCCTCCCGCAGGACCTTCAGGTGCTGGGAGACCGCCGACCGGGTGACCGCGAAGTGCTCCGCGATCTGCCCGGCCGGAAGCTCCGCGGCCGCGATGAGATGAAGGATCGACCGGCGGGTGGGGTCGGCGATGGCCCGCAGGACCACGTCGAGTTCCTCGTCCCCGGTTCCGGCACCCGTCTCACCTGCGGCCATGGTCAGCTCAGCGCTGCCACAGACCGACGGTGATGCCGTCGGGGTCCTTGAACGTGGCCATGGTGCCGATGCCCGGGATCTCGTAGGGCGGCACTTCACGCCTGCCGCCCTGAGCCTCGATCTGCTTGAGGGTCGCCTCGGCGTCCTCGACCACGATGTAGGCGACCAGGGCGGGGTCGGCGTCGGGGTTCTCGCCGATGCCGCCGGGGATGCCCTCGGACGCGCCGGTGTCGACCATGCCGTAACCCATCTGCGGGTCGACATCGATATTCCAGCCGAAGATCTCGGAGTAGAAGGCGCGGGACGTCGCGGCGTTCTTGGACGTCAGATCGAACCAGGCGATGGGGTTGCCCATGATTGTTTCCCTTCTCGATTACTTTTCGTGGACGGAGGAAGGCTCGGTGGCGGGCGCCGGGTCGTACTGGGGCCGCTTGATGACGAAGGCCCCCAGCACACCGACGAGGGTGATGGCGGTGAGCACGATCGTGGCCGGGGTGAACCCGTCGACGAAGCTCTCGGGGCTGCCGTAACCGCCGGTCGCGGTGAAGGTGGCCGCCGCCGCCGCGACGCCGAAGACGGCGCCGACCTGGCGGACGGTGTTGCTGACACCGGCGGCGATGCCCGCCTCCATCTGGCTGACCGAGCGCATCACCGCGGAGGCGACGGTGGGGAAGGCGATGGAGACCCCGATGCCGGCCAACAGCAGCGGGAAGATCATCGGACCGTAACCGGTGCCGGCGGCGGCCATGAGGGCGATGGCGCCGAACCCGACGGCGTGCAGCAGCAGTCCGACGATGACGAGCGGGCGCTCCCCCATCTTGTCGGCGAGTTTTCCTGCGATCGGCGAGACGAAGAGGGCCAGACCGACCCAGGGCAGCATGCGCAGGCCCACGCCCAGCGGCGAGTTGCCCTCGGCGAGCTGGAGGTACTGCGCGAACACGAAGCCGTTGCCGTAGAGCGCGGCGGCCAGCGCGAAGCCCGCGATGACCCCGCCGGTGAAGCTGAGGTTGCGGAACATCCCGACCGGCATCATCGGGCTGGGCACCCTGGTCTGCCAGAAGACGAACGCCGCCAGTGCGATCAGGCCGCCGATGAAACCGACGAGAATGGTGGGCTCGGTCCAGCCCGCGTCGCCACCCCGGATGAGGGACTGCGCGATACCGAACACGCCGAGCGTCGACAGGACGAGACCGACGACGTCGATGCCTCGTACGGTGCCGTGGGTCTCACCGATCTTCACAAGGCTGAGCGCGACGAGCGCGATGCCGACGGGAACGTTCAGCCAGAAGATCCACTGCCACGCGAACCCCTGGATGATCAGGCCGCCGACCAGCGGTCCCGCCGCGACGGCCACACCGGAGATGGCACCCCAGACACCGAAGGCGGCACCGCGCTCCTGCGGCGGTGTGGCGTCGGCGATGACCGCCAGCGCCAGGGCAATGGCGATGCCACCGCCGATGCCCTGCACGGCGCGGGCCGCGATCAGGGTCTCGATGGTGGTGCTGAGCGCGCAGACGGCCGAGGCCAGCGTGAAAACGGCGATGCCCGTCACGAACAGTTTGCGTCGCCCGAACCGGTCGCCGAGCGCGGCGCCGGTCAGGATGAACGCCGCGAAACCCAGCTCGTAGGCGTTGACGGTCCAGCCCAGACCGGCGACGCCGGCGCCGAGCTCCTCGTGGAGAGTCGGCAGGGCGGTGGTCACGACGAGGACGTCGAGACCGACCATGAAGGACGCGAACGAGGCCAGGATGAGCGTCCACCGTTGGCGGTCCCGGGGGAACTGCGAGGAGACGTCGGTCATGGTCACTCCAACCAGACAGATGGGGCGGGCCGAGCAGGGCAGCGCCTCGCGCGCCCCTGACCCGGAGAAGATCCAGAGATCACTGTATGGTTTTAAACGTTAGCCAATGCTTTCGAAAGCGTCAACTGTCGCTCCAAGAGAGCCGAGGGGCCGAGCCTGTCGCGAAATGAGAGCTTCCAGACTTCATGTCGACTTCTTCGGATTCCGCCACCGAACGGTATTGACTATATATTTATAAAGTACTCCACTGGAAGTCATGAACCGGAGAACCCTCTTGGGCGTGGGTGCCGCGCTTGCCGCCCTCGCTCTCACCTTCGGCTGCGCCACCGGTGCCGTCGCGCCCGGTGCGCGAGAGGCCACCCCCGCTCCCTCGGGTGCCGTCGTCAACAGTCCGAATGTCAAGCTCGCGGCGAACGTGCCGAAGCCCGGCCCGTTCGCCGCGCCGATGGCACCGATGACCGACATGGCCTTCACCGGCGACCACGCGATCGCCGGGAATTTCGAGGGCTTCGTCGTGTACGACATCCGCGATCCCGCCGCTCCGCGCATCGTCAGCCAGGTGCTCTGCCCCGGAGCGCAGAACGACGTCTCGATCCATGGTGACCTGCTGTTCCTGTCGACCGATGACCCGCGCAGCGACGACACGTGCAAGAGCACGCCCGCCTCGCCGACCGACCCGGAGGCGTGGGAGGGCATCAAGATCTTCGACATCGCGAACAAGTCCGACCCGCGCTATGTGGCCGCGGTCAGCACTCCCTGCGGCTCGCACACGAACACGGTGGTGCCCGGCGAGGGCCGGGACAGGAACTCGGTCTTCGTGTACGTCTCCTCCTACGGTCCCGCCCCGACGAATCCCACCTGTCAGCCACCTCACAACAGCGTCTCGATCGTGAAGGTGCCGGTGAAGTCGCCGGAGAAGGCGAAGATCGCGGCGCGGCCGATGCTGTTCCCCAAGGGCGGCAACCCGGGGAACGCGGGCGCGACGTGGTTCCCGACGAGCGGTTGCCACGACCTCACGGCCTACCCGGCCAAGGACCTGATGGCCGGAGCGTGCATGGGCGACGGCGTGCTCATCGACATCTCCGACCGGCTCAAGCCCCGCGTCATCACCACCGAACGCGACGTGGAGAACTTCGCCTTCTGGCACTCGGCCCTGTTCAACGACGCGGGCGACAAGGTCGTGTTCACCGACGAGCTCGGCGGCGGCATGGTCGCCACCTGCAACAAGGCGGTCGGCGCGCAGGCCGGGGCCAATGCCGTCTACACCATCGAAGGACGCGGTGACCGGCGTCGGCTGGTCAAGCAGAGCTATTTCAAGATTCCCCGCGAGCAGGGGCCGACGGAGAACTGTGTGGCGCACTACGGCTCCCTCGTGCCCGTCGCCGGGCGGGACGTCATGGTGCAGGCGTGGTACCAGGGCGGCGTGTCGGTCTGGGAGTTCACCGACCCGCGCCGGCCGAAGGAGATCGCCTACTTCGACCGGCCGCCGCTGTCGGAGAAGCAGCTCATGCTCGGCGGCGCGTGGTCGGCGTACTACTACAACGGCTTCGTCTACGTGACCGACACCCAGAAGGGCCTGGACGTGCTGGATCTGCGTGACCCCGGCCTGCGTTCGGCCAAGAACGTGAAGCTTGGGGAGTTCAACGCGCAGACCCAGTACGCCAGGAAGCCATGAGCCTGTCAGCCGGTCGTGACGAGGGAGCGGGTGGCGCACCTGCAGTTCATCGCCGCCCGCTCCTCCGGCCGGGGCCGCAGGTGCAACACCATCGCCACGACCATCGGGACGAACACGATGGTGTTGTAGAACAGGTGCAGCTCGACCCTCGGGATGAGGAGCTGGATCAGACTGGTCGGCACCGCCTTGCCCGCGATGTACGAACCGGTGAGCGCCTGGATGAGGAGCAGCAGGTGCTCCAGGTGGTGCCAGGCCTGGATGCCGAGCGAGACGGTCCACCACGTCCTGGCCCGGCCCGTGAAGCCGGGCCGCAACAGGATCAGGCCGACGAGCATGAGCAGCGCGTACCCGTAGTGCATCCACTCGGAGTGGACCAGCCACGGAAAGGGCACGCCGAGGACGCCGCGGGCCTCGTGCAGCGGCCAGCCCAGAGCGTAGATCTGGATCGCCTGGGTGATGTGCTCGGCCCAGTGGGCCACGACGATCACGAGATAGACCCGGAGCGCGAGGTGGTGGTAGCGGTTGTTGACGGCCCAGGAGCGCATGACGACCTCCGTCAGTACCAGGTGATGGTGGGGAACCAGATGACGCCGGTCCTGGCGAGCAGCCGGACGTCCCAGTAGAGGAAGGTGAAGATCCCCGCGACGAGCAGCGCCGATCCCGCGACCAGGGCGACCCTGCCGGGCTTGGAGGTGAGCCAGCGCTGGACCCGTCCGCCGGTGGCCACCGCGAGCAGCAGGAACAGCAGCGCGAGCACGACGATGTTGCCCAGCGACTGGGTGACGAACGACAGCGCGCCGTAGAGGGGGTTGCCGCTGTCGGCGACGTCGCGGAACAGCTGCCGGTAGAGGCCGAACGGCCGGCCGATGAGGAACAGGCCGATCAGCACGCCCATGAACAGCGACCGGGCATGCGGGAAACGGGCCGACACCCTCGCCAGCGGGTCGGGGACCAGACGCAGCGCGGCCAGCCCGAGGTAGATCATGATGAGTCCGAGTACGCCGAACACGACCAGCGACTGGACCAGGCGCGGCGCCAGGCCCGTGGTCACGGTGGCGGTGGAGTACTGGGGCATGTTCGTGCCGAAGAAGGCGACGACGACGCCGTACAGGGCGGAGACGACGGTCATCCCGGCGACCAACCAGGCGAGCGGCACGATCGCCTGGGTGATGCGGCCCTTCACGGTGCGTCGTTCGCCGAGCATCGGGGCGACGGCTCCGAGCGCGGCGATGTTGCACGCGGTGAAGGTCCCGCCGAGGCCGCTGGCGAACGCGAACAGCACGCCCGACAGCACTCCGGCGATCGGCGCGCCGGTGGCCTCGTGACCGATGATCGCGCTGGTGACGTTCTCACCGATGACCCGGTCGACGAAGGGCGCCGACCACAACACGGTGAGGGCGAAGCCACCGAGGAAGCTCAGCAGGACGATCCGGCCCCGGTGAGCCGGGACGTCGGTGGGCGGGGTCATGGCGGGATGGGGCTGGGTGGCCGTCATGTCGGCCGTCCTTTCTCGTGGGGAGTGATGAGCCGGAATCCGACGGAGTCGCCGAAGCCCTGCTCGGTGCCGAGGTGACGCAGGAAGGCGGCCAGCGACTCGATCCACGTGCTGGCCGAGAGAGGCCCGGCGTCCACGACGTCGAGGCCGGCGTCGCCGAGCAGACGCCTCACCGCGTCCTTCGCACCGGGGTCGTCGCCCGCGACGGGAA
Organism: Streptosporangium sp. NPDC049046; assembly: GCF_040649155.1. Lineage (NCBI taxonomy): Bacteria > Bacillati > Actinomycetota > Actinomycetes > Streptosporangiales > Streptosporangiaceae > Streptosporangium > Streptosporangium sp. NPDC049046. The sequence continues at coordinate 45,630 of NZ_JBEZEZ010000036.1, forward strand.
CGGTGAGGCCGTCGCCCGGACGGACGGCGGCCAGCCGCCGGGCGGAGACGCAGTTCAGCGCTTTGACGACCGAGCTCTTGTGGAAGACCTCGGCGACGACCTCGCCCGACGAGCGGGGCCCGCCGGCCGGCAGGTCGCCCGGGCCGGGGTTGGAGACGTCCACGACGACGTGCCCGGCCAGCTCACGCGCGACCAGCGGGGCGACGACGTGACAGGTCACCCGCAGCCGGGTGGCGAGGAAGACGATCGAAGCCTTCGCCGCGAGCGCGGGCAGATCGGCCGCGACCGCACCGGGCAGTGCCTCGGCCAGCAGTGCGGCGGTCCGGCGCGGGCCGCCGGCGAGGATGAGCCGATGCCCCCGCGGGTGCAGCAGGCCGGCGATCGCGGCGCCCATCGCGCCGCACCCGACGATCCCGACGGGGTCGCCGGTCACCGCCGTCTTCCCGGCACGGCGTACGCGTCGAGCGCCTCGTACAACTCCTGGGGCACGTCGATCGCGACGAGTTCGCCGTCGACGCGTTTCATGCAGGCCACCGTCTGCGAGCCTCTGGCCACCAGCCGGCCTGGGCCGTTGCCGACCCGGAAGTAGTCGAAGCCCATGACGATGCGGTTGAGATCGATGCTGTGCAGCGTCATCCGGACGGACACCAGGTCGAATGCCTGCAACTCGGCGAAGTACTCGCACGAGCAGGACACGGTGACCAGGGCGAGGTCCGTGTAGAGGCTGCTCAGCACCCCCGGCGCGTGGTCGGCGAGGAAGCGTTCCCTGCACGCGCCCTGCCAGGCCACGTAGTTGGCGAAGTACACGTTGCCGACGAGATTCGTGTCGGCGAAGGTCACGAGGTGTTCGTAGGCGAAATGGGGATTCACGGCGTTCCCTTCACGAGGACGGCGACTGCCACCGGCCTCGGTTCACCGCCGACGCGCACGATCGCCGAGGCGACCCGGTGCGGGCCGCCTCGCAGCAGCACCCATCCCTGCTCGTAGACCCCGGCCACGGTGAGCGGCACCTCGCCGGTGTCGCCCGCCGCGGCCAGGCAGGAACGGGCCGTGCGCAGCCGCGCGCCGGTGTACGCGGGCGGCTCACCGATGAGCCGGGTGATCGGATGGGGTTTCCCCGGCGGCTCCTCCGTGTCCGGTGCCACGTGTTCCAGCGCCCAGGCCGGCGAAGCCGCGCCGGTGACCTCCACCGCGAGGCCGGGCCCCACCTCGACCTGGAGGTCGGCGTCCGGAAGCAGGCTTTCCAGCCCACGTTCGAGGTATGGCCCCAGCACCACGACCGGCCATCCGTCCTCGGGTTCGAGCGGGCCGATGTCGCGTAGTCCCAGCCGGTGCCAGCTCATGACCGGGCGACCGGCCGTGTCGTGGACGGACACGTCGTAGACGTGGTCGGCTCCGTCGCGGTGACGTTCCACCGCCGACAACCGCAGTTCCTCCGGATACGGCCCGGCGTCGTGCACCACGACCGCCTCGCATCCCACCGGCAGCAGCCGTCGTCCGGGCACGCAGACCTGAAGGGCGTGGATGGTGGCGTCGGTGAATGTGGGGTCGCCGAGTTGCATGCCGCCGGGCCGCCGGCGGTCGGCCGCGTTCACCACGGCCACGCATGACGTCGCCTCCAGATGCTCGTAACGAAGGACCCGCTGGAAGGCGGGCCCGTGGAAGAAGGTCGGCCCGTAGAGGTCCCGGCCGTCATGGGCCGGAAGGGACGATCGCCGGCGCAGCGGCTTCACGGGATCGGCGCTCATCCCGGCCACGGCGGTGAAGTGGTCGGTGGCGTAGCCGCTCTCCTCGCTGCGCAGCACGACCCGCACACCCCCGGGTACGACGAGAGCGCAGACGCGGACGGTCCGCAGGCCGTCGGCGGGCACGATGACCGGACGGCCGAAACGTGCCTCACCGAGTGAGGTGACCGGCTGCCCGGTCAGGGTGGCGGCTGTCTGGGCCATGAGTTCCAGCGCGACGACCGCGGGCAGCACGGCCAGCCCGTCGATGAGGTGGTCGCGCAGCCAGGGATGGGTGTCGAGGCCGAGGTCGGCTTCGGCCACGAGTTCGACCCCGGGCACATGGAGGCGGACGCGGGTGAGCAGTGGACCTTCGGGGACGCCCGGCCGGTCGAGCTGGGGCAGCCGGCCGGTCGCCAGGACGCTCGGGCTCTCGGTCGTCAGCACCTCGTGCAGCAACTCGACCCCCCTGTCGGCCGGGACCGGGTCGACTCCCGACCGCCGCAGGCCGTCGAGCACGTCGAGGCGCTCGCCCATGCCGGCCCCCGACCAGGCCGTCCAGTCGACGTTGCGGACCCGGCATCGCGGCGCCTCCGCGGCCATGACCCGCGCGAGCTCGCGCATACGCCCGTTGGCCAGGGCGTAGTGAGCCTCGCCTTGGAGACCGAACCGGCCGATGACGGAGCCGAAGGTGACCAGGTGACGGAGCCTGGGCACATCGACGGCCGCCAGGACGGCCTTCAGTCCGTGGTATTTGGCGGCGGCGTGCCGGGCGAAGTCGTCGTCGGTCAGGTCGGCGAACCGCTTGGGCTCGTTGACTCCGCCGCTGTGGATGATCGCGGTGACCGGTTCCCTGATCGCCGCGCGCACGGCCGCGGGGTCGGCCAGATCGGCCCGGAGGTAGCCGTACCGGATGCCCTGCCCGTCCAGGGCGGCGAGGTTGGCGCGCAGTTCGTCGTCGGACGACGGGTCGGCGCGGCCGAGCAGCAGCAGGCGGCAGCCGTAGCGGGCGCCGATGCCGAACGCGCACCGGTAGCCGATGCCCCTACCCCCACCGGTCACCAGGACGACGTCGTCCGCGGTCAGCGGCGCGTCCGTGGGTCCCGCCTCGGCGGGGCGGAAGACCGGGACACCGACGTACCCGTGCGCCCGTACCTCGGAAGGGCCCTCGAACGGTGCCGCGAGCACCCGCGCGACCGTCTCCGCGTCTCCGGCGGAGACCCACCGCGTCCAGTGGTCCGGGTGTTCGGCGCGTACGGAGGCGAGGAATCCCGAGGCCGTGTCGCCCTGCTCGACGACGGTGACCGGTGAGCCGGTGCGCACCGCCGCGAGCAGTTCCGCGATGTCCTCGTCGGAGGGGTCTTCCGGCAGGAACACCAGCTCGGCGTCGGTACCCCGAAGAAGCGTGGGTTCGAGGGAACGCCGGAGCGGACCCCGGCCGCTGACGCGCCAGGCGTGCGAATGTTCCGCACGGCCCAGTTCGACGGGTTCGGTGTGTTCGGTGAGCAACCGGTGCCAGCCCGCCACCCCGGCCAGCGGCGGTTCCGCCTCGTCGGCGGCGGGGAGGCCGGCGATGAGCGCGGCGAGTTCGGCGACCGAGATGTCGGCGAACATCGGCGGCTCGGTGGACACCGCCTTCCCGCAGGCCGTGGCCGCCTCTCCCGCGAGTTGCACCACCCGCAGCGAGTTCAGGTGCAGATCGCTGAGCAGCCGGTCGTCCTGGCCGATGGCCTCCACCGGCAGTTCCAGCAGCCGCGCGACCAGTTCCCGCACCGTTTCCGGCACGCCGCCCGAGGCGGACCGGATCTCCGGCGGAGCCTCCACGACGGACGGGACGTGGTCGTCTTCCTCTGCCTGCGGTGCCTGCTCGCAGGGGTTCTCCAGGAACACCGGTTCTCGCCACAGGTCGAACGGGCGGTGCGACCGGTTGGCGAACAGCGGTCGCAGGTCGGTGGCGAGCCCGAGCGCGTAAAGCGCCGCCACCGCGTGGAGCGGTGCGGCGGCGGACGTCCCTCCGGTGTCCATCGCTACCACCGGCAGGGGCGTCAGCGTGGCGGCCGACGAGGTCAGCGACCGGCCGGGGCCGACCTCGACCAGCAGGTCGCAGTCGCGCGCCAGGCCACTGACGGCCTCGGCGAACCGTACGGGGGCCGTGAGCTGTGTGGTCAGCAGCTTTACCAGGTCGGTGTCGGTGTTCAGGCGGGTGCCGAGCACGGTGGAGTGGACCGGCCGCCCCACGCTGCCGAACTCGAGGCCGCGCAGGTGTTCGGCGAGCACCGGCTCCGCCTCGGCGAAGGCGGGGGAATGGAAGGCGTGGCTGACCCTCAGCGGCCGGGCCGTCACCCCTTGTTCCCGGCAGCGTGCGACCAACTCGGCCAGTTCGTCGTCCGCGCCCGCGATCACATGGGATGTGCCGTGTTCGGCGGCCACGACCAGGGGCGTCCCCGCGATCAGGTCGTCGGCGACGTCACGCCCGGCCATCACCGACACCATGCCGGTTCCCCGCGCCCCGTGCGCCTTCATGATCTTGCCTCGGGCCGCGGCCAGATCGATCGCCTGGGCCTCGGTGAACGCGCCCGCCCAGTGGAGCGCGGTGATCTCCCCCAGACTGTGCCCGACGGCTCCGTGCCCGGTGACGCCGAGCGAGGCCAGCCAGCGCAGGCCGGCGATCGACGCGCACAGCACGGCGGGCTGCACCACGGCGGTGTCGGCCGTGTCGCCGCTCCCCCCGGGGAAGTAGGCGCCCAGTTCGGGATCGAACAGGCCGAGCGCTCCGGGGCCGGCGGGGGCACCCGCGCCCTGGCCGGTGAACAGGAAACCGGCCCGTCCTGCCGGACCTTCGCCCACCGCTCCTCCGGGAAACACCGCGAAACCGTCGCCGAGCACGGCGAGAGCCCTCGTGGCCCGTTCGGCGAGTTGCGCCGGGTCGGCGGCGACCAGTGCCGCCCGGAACATGAACTGCCCGTCGGGGACGAGGTCCGCGGCCAGGTCGGCCAGCTCGGCCATCGCCATGGTTTCCGCGGCGGCCACGGTGCGGCCGAGGAGGTCGCGGAGTTCCGCGCGGCTACCGGCGCCGAAGGCGAACACCTCGTGGCCGGGTGGAGGGGCTGCCAGCAGTCGTTCGCGTGCGGTCAGCCCTGCCCTCCGGACGGCGGCGGCCGACTCCAGAACCACGTGTGTGTTGATGCCGCCGAAGCCCATCGCGCCGACACCGGCCCGCAACGGCGCGTCCTGCGGCCACGGTTCCGCTTCGGCGAGCACCCGCAGTGGGGCGTCGTGGGCGCGCAGGCCCGGGTGAGGGGTTTCGCAGCCGGTCGTCGGCGGGAGCACCTGCCTGTGCAGCGCCATCGCGGCCTTGAGCAGTCCGGCCAACCCCGCGGCGGCCTTCGTGTGCCCGATGTTGGCCTTGATCGAGCCGAGCGCGGCGGGCCGGCCCGTCCTCCTGCCTCTCTGCGCCTCGACCAGGGTGGCGATCTCCACGGCGTCGCCGACGGCGGTGCCGGTGCCGTGGCCCTCGAACAGGGCGACGTCTTCCGGGCCGTACTCCAGGTGCTCGTAGGCACGACGCACTGCCAGCAGTTGTCCCGTCCGCTCCGGACGGGTGATACCGCCACGGCCGTCGGACGACACTCCCCAGTCGCGGATCAGGGCGAGCGGCGCCCGGCCTTCGGCGAGCGCGTCCTCGGCCCGCATCAGCATGACCATGCCGCACCCCTCACCGGGCCAGAACCCGGTGGGCCGCTCGTCGTACACGCGCATGGCGTCTGTCGCGATCGCACCGGTCCGGGCGAAGCCGACCAGTTCGAAGGGGTCGAGGCTGAGGTCGACGCCACCGGCGATCACGACGTCCGCGGCTCCGGCGCGCAGCGTGTTCCCCGCCGTGACGATCGACAGCAGCGACGAGGCGCAGGCTCCGTCGACGGTGTAACCACCCCCGTGGAAGCCGAAGTGGTTGCAGATGCGCCCGGCGATCGTGTTGGCCAGCCCGCCCGCCAGGCTCTCGTCGTTGGGTTCGGGAAACGGCTGCTTGAACCTCTGCTCCACGGAAGCGAGGAACCGGGCCAGGTCTGGCCCCTCCCAGCCCTCCTCGGCGAGTGCCTGCCGCATCACCCGGCGGACGTAGGGCCAGCGCAGTCGTAACCCGTTGGCCCGGCTGAACTCGCCGTTCATGGTGTTTCCGACGACCACGCCGACCCGGTCCCGGTCGAGTCCGGCGCCCTCGGGGTAGCCGGCCGAGGCGAGGGCGTCGGCCGCCACCTCCAGCGCCAGCCAGTGGGCGGTGTCGGTGACCCGATGCACCGGCCCGGGGACGCGGAACCTGGCCCGGTCGAAGCTCCAGCCCTCCAGCACGGCCGCGAACCTGGCGTAGGTGCCGTCGCGGTCGCCGGAGTAGTCGGCCAGGTTCAGCCGACCGGGTGGGATCGGCCGGAAAGCCCTCCTGCGGGAAAGTACCGACTCCCAGAGCTGGGCCGGGTCGTCGGCGCCCGGGTAGCGGCAGGCGGCGCCGACGATGGCGATGGCAGCGCGGTCGTACACGGGATCACGTCCTGTTGGCGGTGACGAGGAGTTGCGGCGCGGGTTCCTCGGCGGGGCGGGCGGCCCGGGCGCGCAGCGAGATCAGGCCGAGGGCCGTTCCGCGCAGGGCGCACACGATGACCAGTGCGAAGAACAGACCGAAGGCGATGTGCACATGGACCAGCAGCCCGTACACGGCGGCCGTCGCGACGCCGAAGGCGGCCTGGTTGGCCGGTTTGACCGGCGTGGTGCCCGGGTCGGTGATCATGTAGTTGGTGAACAGCACGAACGCCGTGCCGGTCATCACGGTCAGTGCGGTCACCGTGGCGGTGCCGTCGATCCCGGTCCGGATGACCGCCTGCGCGGCGAAACCGATGACCCAGCCGAGGATGAGCGGGATCTTCTTGGTCAGCATGGCGTTGATGACCGTGCCGGAGATCAGGATGATCGCGGGCAGCACCCAGTCCAGCGGTCCGCTGATCCACTCGGTGAAGTGGTACGGCGGCGCGATGCCCACCCACGGGAAGAGGATCAGTACCACGACGATGCCGAAGTTCGACGGGTTGAGCACGTGGCGGAGCTTGCCCCGGACGCGTACCCGGATCAGGTACTTCGACGTGATCGCCACGATCACCGCGAAGACGACCGGGGCGATGCGGTCGTTGGCGTAGAGGAGCATCGCGCAGGCCAGGGCGGTGATGTGCGCCGGCAGCAGGAAGGTCACCAGTCCCGTGAGGCCTTCACCCCGATACTTGGGCGTCCGCCCGGTCATCGTGGCGTCGAACCACTCCAGACCGATCTCCAGGATGTACGCCGCGGCCAACGCTGCCAGCGGCGTGACATAGGCCTGTTCGAAGCCGAGTACGGCGTGCCCCAGGATGTTGAACACCGTGATCGAGAGCGCGAACCGGCGCAGGGCGATGACGCGGGGGTCTTTCATCGGACGCCTTCCTTGACGGATCCGTCGTTGCCGAGCAGGACCGTGTGCCATCCGGCGGTCAGCCGCAGGTCGCCGCTGTGCCGGACACCGCAGGCGTCACGCCAGGTCACGGTAACCTCGGCGGCCTCGCCGCCGAGGGCGAACAGCAACTCGGGGGACGAGACCCCGGCGTGGCCGGCGGCCGGGTAGACCTGTCCGGTCTTGACCCCGGCCGCACCGGAGCGCAGCCGTACCGACGCGCCGATGGCCGGTGTCGGATTGGCCGCGCCTTCGCAGGTGGCCGGGCGGGTCAGGGTCAGGCCGAGGTGTGGCAGGTCGGTGGTCCTGGTGTTGCGGTAGAAGTGCGACTGGTGCCACTGGTTGCCGACGGCGTAGTCGAGGCGGCCGTCATGGTCCACGTCGCCCAGCGCGATGCCGCGCGTGGGACCGCCGTCGTCGAGGCCGAGCCGTGTTCCCAGGTCGTGGAAGCGGCCGTCGGAACCGCGGGCGAAGAACCGGTCGGGGTCGCTTCCCGACAGGTCGTCGGTGGGGCCGAACCGCGGCCACGCGCCCGGGTCGATCAGCAGGGTGTCGTTGGTCATGGCCAGTTCCTGCAGTTCGGGCCAGCGGTTGACCTCGCCCTTGATGAAGCCGGTGGCCTGGACGATCTGCAGATCGCCGGTCCCGGCGAAGTCGCCCATCTTCACGTCCCAGCCCCAACCCGAGCGGGAGATGCCGAGCGGTTCGCTGTGGTCGTCGTAGGAAGCGGTACCACCGGCCTTGAAGGCGACGCCGTCGGAGCTGAGCCAGGCGAAGTTGCTCTCATGCAGGCCGTAGTTCTGGGTGATGTTGCTCACCACCATGTCGGGCACCTCGTCGGCGTTGAGATCGCCGAAGGCGACGCCCATGCCCTTGAACGAGTCCCACCCGAGTGCCTTGGACTTCGGGGTGGTGAAGTGGCGCACGCCTTCGACGAGCTCGAACCGAGGGGCGCCCGGCGTGGAGATGTTGCGCAGCAGCCGATCGGGGCCGAAGTCGTTGGCGGCGTACAGGTCGGGGCGACCGTCGGCGTCGAGGTCCTGGGCGCCCATGGCGAGAGTCCAGCCGTCACCCATCTCGGCGTCGAAGGCCCCGGCGGCCTCGGCGAAACGGCCTTCCCCCCGCGCCAGCAGGATGCGGTTGCGCCCGGCGTTGTAGCCGGCCGACATCGAGTCCTGCATCTGGAGTTGTGACTGCACCGCCACGGGATCGAGCACCCGCGCGTTGTCGGGGAAGTAGTTGCCGATGGCGACGTCGGTCCGGCCGTCGCCGTCGAAGTCCGCCAGCGACACCGCGTTGGTGTTCCAGACCTGGTGAGGGGTGACCATCTCCCTGGGGAGGAATCCGCTCCCCGAGTTCAGGTGGAGGATGGGGCTGCGGCCCCAGAAGTAGACGAGCAGATCGGTGCGGCCGTCGTCGTTGTAGTCGCCGGGCACGCACCCCATCGGCGCCATCGTCGCGTCGTACGGCAACGCGCCCGCCGTCAGCGTCCGCGAGGCGTACCTGTCGCCCGTCCCCGGAACCGGCAGCAGCCGGACCGAGTCGTCCCGGGCGTCGACGAGGCAGACGTCGTCGGGAAGGCCGTTGGCGTCCACGTCGGCCAGTGCGACCGCGCCACCCAGCGAGGAGATCCAGTGGTCGATCTTCTTGTACGCGGGCGCGACGGCCCGGATGGATCGTTCCGTTTCCGTTCCGTTCAACGGGAGCCGCTGGAAGGAGAACGCCTCGGCGAGGGCGTCGACCGTCGCGGGTGCGGCGGCCGGCTGGCGGGCCGCCTGCCAGCCGGCCACGACCAGCACGACGGCCACGACCTGCACCAGGCGTCTCTTGATCGGGGACGTCACCGTGTCACCTCTCCCATGGTGGTCGCCCAGGCGTCGCGTACTCCGGCCCGCCAGGCTTCGTAGGTCTCGGGGGTGTCCGCGCGGCCGTCGAGTGCGGCCAGTGCGTCGTCGGTCCAGCGCGCGGCGACCGCCACGTCCGCGCCGGTGAGGATCTCCACCGCGGCGGATGTCTCGGGGGTGACGATCCCCGAGAGCAGGTGGGCCTTGGCCGCGAAGGCCGCCCCCTGCGCGAGTTGGGCGGCGTAGCCGTCACCGGCCACGAGCAGGCGTTCGAGCGCCGGAGGCGACTGTGCGCCGGTGTATGCCGCCGCGAGCCCGATGCCCGCCCACAGGTCGGCACGTCGGCTCTCGGGCAGGCCGCCGATCACTTCGGCGACGCGGGCCGGCTCTGCTCCGGCGTAGAACCACAACGCCCGGCCCGCGCCCTGTTCCCTGATCGGACGGCATGCCACGGGCACCCGGGCCTCGATCCAGCCGTCGCCGAACACCTTCGCCGGGTGGAAGAACGCCTGGTGGAAGCCCCAGCCGTCCCACGCCAGCCAGCGCAGAACCGGCGGACCGAAGCGAACCCCGGCCCAGGGGCGCAGGCGCAACCGGGCGTAGGCCCAACCGGCGCCGACCAGCAGCAGGTGGACGTAGCGTCCGCCGGTCGCCGCGTCGAGTTCACGCAGACGGCGACCGCCGCTGACGGTGACCAGATCGAGGATGACCGCGCTCATCGCGGCGCCCTCGTAGGCGAAGCCGCGCACCCGCCCGGCGAGCCGCTCGACGTCCGGTCCGGCCGGGTCGCGAGCCAACATCCCGTTGTATCCGGCGGCGAAGGCCGCGACCACCGAATCGAGCACCGGCCCGACGGCCGGGTCCGCGAGCCGGAAGCCGCGGGCGCCGAGGTCGAGATCTTCGGGCCGGAGGGTCAGCGGACGGCGGAGTACCGATCTCACAAAAGAATGCGACGTTGCCACAGAAAGCAACAAATAACATTGCCAAAACGGGTGTCAACCAAGGATCGAGCAGAAACTCCGCGACGTGCGAAAACAAATTCTATAAGAATCTATTGAATAATTCTCGGTCGCCGGACGATTACCTGCCGCAGTAGGTCAGCCGTTCACCGAGGCCTCGAAACGGCCAAGGATGAACGTCCACCCCGACTGGTGGGACAGGTAGGACTCCATCAGCAGGGGGGTCAGATTCTCCCAGCCCCTGTGGGTCATTTCCACCCTTGTCAAGGCCGGACCCAGTGGTTTGAACAACAACTCGACCTCGGTGAGGGTGGGGGTTTTGATTACTTCCCACGTGAAGGTCACCGAATTCGGCGGATCCCACCGAAGAATGTGCCCCCAGTCACGTTCCTGACCGTCGGCGAGAATTTCATAGATGCGCCCGCCGACGTGTTCCTCGACACACACGTCGCGCACCTGCCCGGGCTCGATGGCGATCGACTCGACGGGCCACCACGTGGCCAGTTTCCTGGTGAAGGTGTCGAAGGTGCGGGACTGGTCGGCCTCGACGTTGACCGAGTGGCGGATGGGTTCGACGTTGATCCCGGCCAGGCTGGTCATCGGCTCTACCTCTGCTTACGGCGGACGGTCGGCACAAGTCTGCCAGACGGATCAGCCCGCCACCTGCTCATCGCGCAGGCCGTCACGACCTTCGGCCGAGTCGCGGGCGCGGGCCATGCTCTCGCGCCACAACGACTCGACAACCTCGCGGAGTTGAGCCAGCGCATCCTCGCTGGCCCGGTAGATCCGCTTCGTCCCGTCGCGCCGTTCCAGAACCAGACCCGCGTCCTTGAGGATCTGCAGGTGCTGGGAGACGGCGGAGCGGGTCACCTCGAAGTGCTCGGCTATCCGTCCGGCGGGCAGCTCCTCGGCGGCGACCAGACGTAGGATCGCCCGCCTGCGAGGCTCGGCGATCGCTCGCAGCACCTCGTCCACGTCACCGCTCATGAAGCCGATCCTAGCCAGGTGGTGGAACCCCTCAATGTCTAAGAGGCTAGGTACCCCTTTCGTTAGCGTCAACTTTCACAGGAAGGTCAGGCGCCACGTACGGCCGAGTGCTGCCGCTCGCGCACCGGGGTCACCGGTAACTGGCGGCGGGGCGACGGGCGGCCCGAGGCGAGGGGGAAACGCTGCAGGCGCCATTCGAGCATGCCCTCCTCAAGTCGGCGCGCGCAGCGTCCATGGGACTTGAGCAGCCACAACGCCTCCCGCGCGAGCAGGCAGTGGGAGCTGCGGCAGCAGACGACGATCTCGGCGCCGAGCGGCAGTTCCTCCACCCTGGTGCGCAGTTCCTCGAGGGGAACGGAGACCGCGCCCGGGATGTGGGCGGCGAGATACTCCACGGCCGGACGTACGTCGATCAACATGGTCCGGCCGTCCCCACGGCGGCGTAGCAGTTCTTCCCGAGTGATCGTGGCCTCCGAGGCCACGCCTCTGAGAGGTACCACGCGGGGTGCCTCCGGCTCCGGCGACCGCCTGCGGGTCACCTGGCGCAGGTTGGCATAGAGAGAGGCGACGTCGTCGCCCGCGAGGCGATAGTAGATGCGGGTGCCGTCGCGGCGGCTGCACACGAGCCCCGCGTCTCGCAGGACCTTCAGTTGCGCGGAGGTGTTCCCGATCGGCACACCCGCCGCGGCCGCCAGGTCCTCGACGTTGCGCTCGGCCTGGGAGAGCAGGTCGAGCAGGTGGAGCCGGACGGGATTCGCCAGCGCCTTGGCGACTCGGGCGAACTCGGCGAGCACCGTGGTCACGTTGTCGGTGGTCATGTCAACCTAGCCTTTCCCGTCTTTCTCAATGGTGGTGCCGCGCTACGCGTTCCAGCGCTTGAGCCAGTTGCCTTCCTGATCGGCCTTCTCCTCGTGGAATAGGGGGGATGGATCGTAGAGGGTCACCTCGGGAGCCGGATCTTTGAGAAAGTCGCCCTCCCCCTTGGCGGCGACCCGATCGCCGAGCTCGATGTAGCAGGAGCCACGTCCGTCGAACCACGGTTCCGGCCCCTCGTAACCGAGATGCCTGGCGACGCCGTCGGCCACGACGTCGGCGGCGCCTTCCGCGAAGACGGCGGCCTTGGGCAGCGGTTTGCCGTTCGGCAGGACCAGCGCGCTCGTGTCACCGATCGCCCACACGCCCGGGGAGGTGGTGGCGAAGGTGCGCGGAGCGACAGGAAGCCATCCGCCGAGCGCGGCCGGCGGCCGGTGGGGTGGCACCAGCGCCAGGAGGTCGTACGGCTCGCGGGCGCCGTCGGCGAACACCAACTCTTCTTCGCCGATGGACTCGATCACGTGTTTTCCGTGGAACCCGATCCCCGACCGGGTGAGCATGCCGACCAGTGCCTCGCCGACGACCGGACCGGCGACCGGCATGGGCAACGGGTCGGGGGTGAACACGTCGATGGTCACCTGGTCGCGCGCCCCCGTCTCGGTCAGAAGGTCGGCGGCGAGCAGGGCGGCCTCGAACGGCGCAGCCGGGCACTTGAACGGCACGCCGGCGATGAGCACGGCCAGCCGCCCGCGCCGTAGGGCCGTCAGCTTGTCCCGCATGGCGGCTGCGCCGCCGAGTGTGTAGAACTCTCCGGCCCGCCCGCTCGCCAGGACTTCCGTCAGCCCGGGTACGGCCCGCGTATGGAGGTCGGCCCCGAGGGCGACCACCAGCGCGTCGCAGTCGAGCACACCGGCGTCGGTGTGCACGCGGCGGTTGTCCAGGTCGACGTGCCCGACCGTGGCTTTGATCATCTCGACACCGGGCAGGGACTCGGGAGTGGGCCGGACCCGGACCCGCTCGGGGGTGCGCCAGCCGCGCATCACCCAGAGCAGGGACAGGCCCAGGACTCCGTCGAAGGATCGGTCGACCAGTTGCACCCGGTCGGTGGCGGGCAGCCGTTCACGGAGCGCTTCGGCGGCGGTGAGACCGCCCGCTCCGGCCCCCAGGACGACGACGGTGTTGGTCACGGTGTGCTCCCATCGATTCGAATCGATCTTTGAAATACGGTCCTGACCAGTCTGTTCAGGGAAACGATCACGAAGCGTCGGATGACGGGACAGGCATCTCGCGGAACGCTATACTCCTCCACACATCCATTAATCCATTGCTCATTGGAGGATTATATGGTCGGGGACAGCGAGAGAAAAGCCTCCCTTTTCGACCAGATCGCCCGGGTCGGCAAAGCCCTCGGTCACGGGAAGCGCCTCGAACTGCTCGACCTGCTCGCCCAGCGGGAGCAGAGCGTGGAAACCCTCGCGCAGACCGCGGGACTAGGGGTGACGAACACCTCGGCACATCTGCAGACGCTCCGCCACGGCGGGCTGGTCGCCACCCGGCGCGACGGCCAGCGGGTGCTCTACCGCCTGGCCGGCGCCGACGTGGTCGAGCTGTACGCCCGCCTGCGGGCCGTGGCCGCCACCCGGCTCGCCGACGTCCAGGTCGCCGTGGTCGCCTACCTCGGCGAGCACACCGAGGAGATCACCCGCGACGAGTTGCTGCGCCGCGCCGAGGCCGGGCGCGTGACGATCCTCGACGTACGCCCACAGGTCGAGTACGAGGCTGCCCACATCCCCGGCGCCATGTGCATCCCGATCACCGAACTGCCCGAACGGCTCAGCGAACTGTCGGCCGACACGGAGGTGGTGGCCTACTGCAGGGGGGCCTACTGCGTGTTCGCACCGGAGGCGGTGCGTCTCCTCAACGCCCACGGCATCCCGGCGGCACGGCTGAGCGAGGGCATGCTCGAATGGCAGGTCGCCGGACTTCCGGTCGAGACCGGCGATTCACATATTCAAAAGAATTCGTGAATTGACGCCCAGCTGCACCGACGCCTTCACCGGTTGACTGGAGAAAAATCCCGATTTATCCTCCGAATCGCTGATGCCCGATTATCGGGAGGGGATTCATGGCTCGCCTCGGCATGCTCATCGACCTGCGAACCTGTATCGGTTGCCACGCCTGTTCCGTCGCCTGCAAAGCGGAATTCGACGTCCCGCTGGGGAACTTCCGCGACACCGTGAAATACGTCGAAGAAGGCACCTATCCCAAGGTCACCCGCCATTTCATCCCCGTCCTGTGCAACCAGTGCGAGGACGCTCCCTGCCTCAACGCCTGCCCGACCGGCGCGGTGGTCCGGCTCGACGACGGGCAGGTGACGATCGAGGAGGGCGACTGCAACCTCAACCGCGCGTGCATGGCGGCCTGTCCCTATGACGCCATCTACGTCGACGAGGACCGGGGCGCCGCCGCCAAGTGCACCTTCTGCGACCACCGGACGGCCGAGGGACGGCAGCCCGCCTGCGTCGACGCCTGCCCCACCGGCTGCCGCGTCTTCGGGGACCTCGACGATCCCGCGAGCGAGATCTCACGCCGGGCCGCCACGAACGACGTCACCGTCTGGAAGGAAGGCGAGGGCACCCGGCCGCGCGTGCTCTACGTCGATCCCCGGAACGCGCTGCCGCTGATCGAGAACGAGGGCGTGCAGGTGGACACCACCGCCGGCCTGCCCGGCGAACCCTCGTGACCGTTGCCTGGGGACCGCTTCTGGCGGTCTACGTCGTGCTGGTGGGCCTGCCCACCGGGCTGACGCTGATGACCTGGTGGGTCGGCCGCTCAGGCGAGACGGCGCGGTTGGAGCGGATGGGCACCTGGGGCGCGCTGCTCGCGCTGGTGGCCATCAGCCTTCTGCTCGTGGTCGACCTCGGACGGCCGGAGCGCTTCCACCTCATGCTGGTCCGGTTCGACAACCTCGCCTCCCCCATCTCGTGGGGTGCCAAGCTGATCGCCCTGAAGATCCTCCTGCTTCTTCTCGTCCTGTACGCCATCGAGCGTCGTCGGCTGCCCGAACACCGGCCGCTGCCGCGCGTCACCAGCGTCGTCGCGGGACTGCTCCTGGCCGTCAGCCTCGCGCTCGCGCTGTATCCCGCCGCGTTGCTGGCCCGCTCGTGGGCGTCTCCGCTCGCCGGAAGCTCCGGGGTGCTGTTCCTGCTCACGGCGCTCCTCATGGGCGCGGCCGTGATCGTGCTCGCCGGGGCCGACGGGCGGACCGCGCTACTCGGCCTGCTGGCCGCCTCGGTGGTGGCGCTGGCCATGGAGGCGCTCGCGCTGGCCGGGCGGCCGACGGACCGGGCTCTGCTGGCCGAACTCGTGAGCGGTGACTTCGCCCTCCTGTTCTGGGGACTGGCCGTGGGCACGGGACTGGTGCTGCCCGCCGCCGGACTGCTGGCGCTGCCGCGCACCCGCCTGGTGACGGGGCTCTGCGCGGTCGCCGTGCTCGTGGGTGCGGCGGCCACCCGCTACCTGCTGTTCGCGGTCGGCTCGTAGAACTCGTAGAAGGAGTGCCCATGTCAACGTGGACGCTGACCCGGCGTGACCTGCTGAGGGCCGCCGTGGTGGCGGGAGTGGGCGCGGCCGGGCTGGGAGGCATCGAGGTCGTGCACCGGATGACGAGCGCGCCCGGCGTGGCCGGGAAGACCGCGGGCGCGCTGCGCAGGGTCGCGTCGATGTGTCAGATGTGCACGACGGCGTGCGGCATCATCGCCAACGTCAAGGACGGACGGCTGCTCACGATCGAGGGCAACCCCGCCGACCCGAACAGCCAGGGCTCGGTGTGCGCGAAGGGCGTGGCCGGCCCCTCGGTCCTGTACGACCCCAACCGCCTGCTCTACCCCCTCAAACGGGTCGGCCGCAGGGGCGAGGGCAAGTGGAGGCGGATCACCTGGGAGGAGGCGTACACGGAGATCGCCGACCGCCTGCGGGCGATCCGCGAGAGCGGACGCCCCGAGGAGTTCGCCTTCCAGCAGGGCCGCAACCGCTCCACCGACATCGTGGCCCGCTTCCTGAACTCCTTCGGCACCCCCTCGGCCTTCAACCACCGCGCGCTCTGCTCGCTCAACCGGCGGGCCGCGATCCTGAGCACCATCGGTGACTCCGACTGGGACCTCGGCGACTTCGAGAACAGCCGCTACATTCTCAACTTCGGCAGCAACTGGGCCGAGGCCCACCAGGGCCACATCCCGGTCGCGATCCGCATGATGCGGGCCCGCGAACGCGGCGCCAAGATCGTCACCTTCGACGCCCGCCTGTCCAACACCGCCGCCCTCTCCGACGAGTGGTACGCCGTCCGCCCCGGCACCGACGGCCTCATCGCCCTGGCGATCTCCAATGTCATCTGCACCGAACGCCTGTGGGACCGGGAGTGGTTCGACCGCTGGACGAACTCCACCGCCGAGGAGTACGCCGAGCACGTCAGCGAGTACACACCGGAGATGGCGGAGGCGGAGAGCGGGGTGCCCGCCGAGGCGATCCGGCGCATCGCCCGCGAGTTCGCCGGGGCGGCCCCGCGCTGCACCACGATCTGCAACCGGGGTTCGGCCGCCCACCGTAACGGCTTCCACAACGACCGCGCCATCACGGTACTCAACGCCCTGGTCGGCAACATGGGCAAGGAGGGCGGCTGGTGCTGGCATCCGATGAGCGCCTGGGACAAGAAAGCACTGCCGGAACCGGGTCCGACCGTTCCCAAGCCGACCGCGCGCAGCCTCATCGCCGAAGCCAAGGACTGGCCGCTGGCCAACGCCTGGGAGGGCAACAAGATGCGGGTCGGCGAGATCGTCTATCTGTGGATCAAGGAGCGGCGGCAGCGGATCTCGGCGCTGATGACCTACAACTGCGACCAGGCGTGGGCATGGCCGGAGGCGAACCTGGTGCGCGAGGTGCTGGCCGACGAAGAACTCGTGCCGTTCCATGTCTGCCTCGACGTGATGGCGTCGGAGACGTCGAACCTGGCCGACATCGTGTTGCCGTGGACGACGTATCTGGAGCGCTGGGACATCGACTCCCGGCCGCCGCAGGGGCTGGTCGACTACGTCGGACTGCGGCAGCCGGTGGTGGCGCCGCTGGGCGAGTCGAAGGACCTGCGAGAGATCTTCCCCGAACTGGCCCGCCGGATCGGTGGCGGCATGGAGGAGTACTTCCCATGGTCCACTCAAGAGGAGTACTTCGAGCAGTACTTCGCCCCGGTGCCTGGCGGCTTCGGCCGCATGCGGTCGACCGGCGTCTACGTCGACCCCGCGAAGAAGCCCAACTACCTCCCCTATGAGAAGGAACTGACCGAGCAGGAACTCAAGGGCACCCGCACCGAGGACGGAGTCGTCTACAACGCCGAAGGCGCGATCGGGGTCATGGTCGACGGAGTCGCCCGACGTGGATTCGGCACCCCGTCACGCAAGGTCGAGGTGCACAGCCGGTTCGTCGCCGACCGGGGCCGCGAGGCCGACCGCGCCATCTCCCCCCTTCCGGTGTACGAGCCCATCCCGGGGCACCGCGAACAACTCGCCCAGGGCAGACTCATCATGATCAGCTTCAAATGGAACGTGCACAACGCCCACCGGACGATGCAGTCGAAATGGCTCCAGGAGATCTCACACACCAACCCGGCGTGGTTGAACCCCGCCACCGCCGCCGGGCTCGGCCTGGCCCACGGCGACTGGATCGAGGTGACGAGCTACCGGCCCCTCGATCCGGAGGTGCCCCGGGGCGACGGCTCACGATTGGGATCGCTGCGCACCCGTGTTCACCTCACCGAGGGTGTGCATCCGCAGGTCATCGCGATCGCACACAACGCCGGGCGCACCACGGGCGGGCCGGTCGCCTCCAACGGCCGCGATCGGGCCGTGCTGCCCGGCCATGAGCCGCCGGACCATGGAAAGGTCTGGTGGGCGGGCACGCTGAGCGTGGCGCAGAACGACATCCTGCCGATCTATCCCGACCCGGTGTCGGGGCAGCAGGCGTACCACGACACGATCGTCACGGTCCGCAGGATCGAGGGCTCCGCGTGAACGGAGACGTGATCCTGCTCGCCTCACGCCTGATCAGCTCGGAGATCGACGCCCCACTGCGGGAGGCACTCGGCTGCGCCGAACCCCTGGAGGAGCTGTCGGCCGAGTTCTGCCGCCTGTTCGTGGGGCCGCGACCGATGTGCCCGCCGTACGCGTCGGTGCAGCGTGGCGAGCCGATGATGGGTGGACGTGCCGAGCGGCGACTGAAGGAGTTCGTCGCCCGGCACGGGCTCGACGTGACGGTCCCACCGGGTTACGCCGTGCTCTCACTCGACCACCTCGGGGTGGAACTGGCCCTCCTCCACCACCTTGGGGAGGGGCCGGTGGCCGAGGAGTTGCTGGAGGATCATCTGCGGCCCTGGGCGCCCGGCTACCTCCGGCTGCTGGAGGAGTCGGCGTGCCTGGAGCCCTACGTGTCGGTCGCGCGGTGGTGCAGGGAGGAGCTCACATGAAGTTCCTCGTGTGCAGGGCCGACAACTCGGCGGCCTCGTCGTGCGGGAAGCCCAGGCGTACCAGCCGGTGCCGGCGGCCTTCGTCCATCTCCGCCTGGAGTCGCTGCACGGCGGCGTAGCCCCGCCTGATACCCGCGGGGGTCCACTCCCCCGCCGCCAGCACGACCAGGGCGTCGAAGACGTCCTGGTTCAGCCCGGCACTGGAGATCAGGGTTTCGTGGCGTTGCTCGACCGCGCCGCGCAACCGCCCCAGCAGTGTGCGGTCGAGCGTGCCCTGGTGCTGCAGATGCGCGACGCCGAAGGCGACGTGACGGGCCTCGTCCTGACGCGCCATCCTGGCCACCTGACGGGTCACCGGATCGGGCGCGTTGCGGTCGATGAACGTCAGCAGGTTGAGGAAACTGCCCTCCCCAAGGACCGACAGCAGGAACGAGGCCATTGAGAAGTCGGGTTCCCGCAGCAGCGTCGCCAAAGACTCCCTGCCGCTCACCGACGAGGTGCCCATCTCGCCACCCGTGAGCAACGCGCGACGGGTGAAGACCTCGACGTGGCGGGCCTCATCGGCGGCCTGCACGGCCAGGAGCTGCAGGACCTCACGGAAATGCGGATGGATCCGGGCCAGCAACCGGGCTGGGACCACCAATGCCGCCTGCTCGTTCTCCACGAGAAAAGTCATCACCTGCACCACCGCCCGCTCGATCTCGGGGGCGAGGTCGACCTCGGCGTCCCAGGCGATGGCGGTGTTCGGATCCCATTGGGAGGCGGCGGCGTTGGCGTACAGCGCGGGAGCCAGGTCGGCCCAGACGAGTTCGCGGGAGGCCAGGTCGACGGCGATGGGTGGTCCGCCGGGCTCGATCAGCGCACCTCTGGCGGCCAGGCCCCAGTGGGCCGGGGGCCGGGTCACGATGCCCGCAGGAGTCGGCCCTCCGGCACGTTCGGCGTGCGACCATCGGTCGAGGTCGGCCCGGCCGCGCGTCACCCAGACCCGGATGTCCTCGTCACCGCCCTCGACACCGTCCTCGGCGCGGCGGGTGGCGTGGCCCTTGGACCGGCACCACGCCTCCACGTGCACGACCAGCGCGGGGTCGAGGCCCGCGACCCCGATCTCGTCGCCTGGCCGCAACGGGTCCAGTGCCCGTTGCAGCAGGATGTGGGCGCCCTGTTCGAAGCCCAGGTCGCCCAGGTCCAGCGTCATGGCCGGTACTCCACGGCGGTGACCGCACCCGCCGCGTCGTAGAAACCGGTCTCGTCGACGGCCTTCTCCAGCAGGGGGTAACCGCTGACGCGGCCCGGTTCCCAGCAGGTCAGGCCCTCCAGGTCGAACAGCGGCCTGACCTGGGGATCGGTGTACGACATCGACAGAAGCAGTTCGGCGAAGGCAACCTTGGTCTCGTCGGGGACCGTCTCCCCGACCGTCAGGTTGCAGTGGTCGTAGGGCATGGTCTGACCGATGACCCGCGTCGAGCCAGGAGGCAGCGTGCCCTCCCTGCCGAACAGCAGGTGGTTGGAGTCGATCATGCAGGCGGCGGCGACCGAACCCGAGACGAGCGCGCGGGCCGCGTCACGTTCTCCGCCGATGTGATCGCCGTGCAGGCCGACGCCGACGTCGAAGCGGCGTACGTTCACCCGCACGCCCTGGGAGCCGAGGAAGGACAGGGGCAGCAGGGTCGCCTGCGGTGAGTCGACCGCCCCGACAGCGACGGTCTCCCCCTTGAGGTCGGCCACGTCCTTGAAGGGCGAGTCGGCCCGGACGACGATCAGCGAGGTCAGCCCTCGGTCGGTGTCCCGCATGACGAGCGGGGTGAGGGCGCGCCCGCGCGCCCGCGCCAGGCGGTGGCTGCGGATCCACGAAAGCGGCGAGTTCCAGGCCGCGTCGATCCGGCCGTCGGCGAGGTCTTCTGCCTGGCGTTCGTAGTGAGAGTAGAGGACGAAGTCGAAGGGCAGGCCGTGCTCGGTCAGCCATGACCGAAACCCGCCCCAGATGGTGACGACCTTGGGGTCGTAGGCCACCGCACCCATGAGAAGAGCCATTCGCCCGATCCTCTCTAGAACAGCGGCAGGCCGAGCGTGGCCCGTCCGACGAAGTCGTGCAGGGCCTCGGTGGTGGGCGCCATCACGCGGGCGGCCAGGGAGTCGCGGAACAGCCGCTCGACTCCGGTCGCCTTGCGGAACGCCGACCCGCCGCACAGGCGCATCACCCCATCGGCGACCTCCGCCGCGGCCTCCCCCGCCACGGCCTTGACCTGGAGCACCCGTAACGTGGCGTCCTCACGCCCTGCCCCGAGTGCTGCCAGGGTGTCGTCGCGGAAGGTCCGCACCGTGTCGGTGCGGGTGCGGAGCCGAGCGAATCGGGCCCGCTGCAACGGCTGCTCGGCGAGCGACTGGCCGAGGTGGTCGAGCCGCACATCGACGAGATGGTCGCGCGCCTTGGTCACCAGCGCCTCCATCAGCCCCAGCGAGAACGAGGCGTTCAGCACCAGGAAGTACGGCAGCGCCGAGGCCAACGCCAGGTCGAGTCCCGCGCCGTCGGCGCCCAGCATCGCCGAACCCGCGACCGAGACCCCCTTGCTCTTGATCGGGTTGGAGGCGTTGCCTCGTAGCCCGAACCCGTCGAACGGACCTCCCACGTCGAGCCCGGCGGCGTCGCTGGGCACGAGCCAGATGGTCATCGGCCCGTCGCCGGTCAGCGGCCGACTCGACCAGACGTAGCTGTCGGCCTCCCCGGCGGCGGTCACCCAGCTCTTGTCGGAGTTGAGTCGCACGTCGTCACCGTCGGGCTCGGCCGTGCCGAGGGGTGCCCAGAAGTGGCTGCGGGATCCGGCCTCGGAGAAGGCGAGGGTGGTCAGGTGCCTGTTTCCGGCGATCGCCTCGCGGGTGGCCCGGTCGCCGTGGGCTTCGATGAGAGCGGTGGCGGAGTAGTGCATCAGCAGCACCATGGCCGTCGACCCGCACACGCCGGCGATACGTTCGATCACCTGGGCAGCCGCGGCCATGTCCGCGCCACGTCCGCCGACGTCCTCGGCGCTGATCAGTCCCAGCATTCCGGCTTTCCCGAGAGCGTCGATGCCGGCACGGGGGAAGGTTCCGGAACGGTCCGTCTCCGCGGCTTGGGGGGCGATGGTTGACTCGATGGCGGAGTCCAGGGCGGCGTGATCGACGGGCATGACCATTCACCACTTTCAGCAAGATTGGAATGCGTCGTTTATTCTCGCACCAAATAGCGAGATCGACGTTGCGAGCCTACGCAAAGCAACTGTTAGCGTCAACTGTCAGAAGTGTATTCCCAGGCAGGAGCGACAGGATGAATAATCTTCACCTTTGTTTCGATGCCTGAAAAACGGCTGCAATTCAAACGTTCTTTAGATTTAACGGCTCGAATCCGGAGCGCGGGAACGGTTGAGCGCACCAAGGCTGACGAGCCCTTCCCCATCCGAGCGAACGTCCGGCTCATTCGCCGTGACCGCCGGCCAGAACCTCGTCTAGGGCGGCGTTCGCGAAGCCCTCGAAGCGGACACGGCGCACGGAATCCGGACGACCCGACCGCGACCGGCGGGCCACTGCTGGACCGTCCCTCCCCTGCCGATCTTTTGCGGAACGACGGCCGCACGGGTCCCACCGATCCACGTCGGTGTCTCAAGAGCTGGATGACTAAAACGACGTCTCCAGCCACACTCAGGGTGACCGACACGCCAGACCACCGGCGCGCTCACCGCTCCGCTCTTGCCCGATCGGTCCGCCGTGGCGCTCACGTGTTCAGGTCAGGCGAAATCGCCTCGGCAAACGCACCATCAATCCGAAATATGGATAACCGGTATCTTCTCAGGCCCGACAGCGGATGCTCATCTGAAGGTGTTCTCCTTCCCGGACGTGAGGAGTCACCCACGATGAAGATCCGCCGACTGCGTTCCGCCGTCCTCGCCGTGGCGCTGGGCGCCGGCATCCTGGTCGGTACCGCCACCCAGACCGGCGCGGCCAGCGGGGACTGGCCGACACGAGACTGGTACAAGGTGGGCCCCTTCCCCACCCTGGCCGAATGCGATAGCTACTACGACATCGACGCGCAGAGCGGTCTGTACAGCGGGCTCGTCGGCTGTCGCTGGCTCCTCGGGGGTAGCGCTTATCCGTCGGGCTACTACTACGAGGTCTACATCCCTTGAGCTTCAGTCGAGCCCGAGCCCTTGAAATACCCGAGGCGCGGGTCTCGAAGGAGTGACTCCGCAGCAGGCCGAGGCGTTCGAGGCGGCCCTCCGGAGGATTGTGCGGTGACGGCATCTCGGGAGATGCCCCGTCGAGACACTCGGCGGGGCATTGTCGTGTTCAGAGCCGCTCTCCCGCATCCGCAGGGAAGGGGAGCGACTACCGATTCATCGTTCACGAAGCGGGTTTACGGCCATCCGGGCCGACAGCGGGAGACTCTCCACGATCACTGACACGAGGTGCGGTTCGCCGCCCGTGGCCTGAGGTTTCCAAAACCGGACGGCGGCCCCTCGCTTGACCCGGTCCGGAAAACAGGGGGTGCCGATTCGCGGCGCGTCGTCGCGCGCTCGCCGCCGAGGTCCTCTAGATCGTCGTGCTCCACCCCGGACACGTTCACCTGGGCGACTTGAGTCTGCCCCCAGGGCATGGTGTTCGCTCGTGAGCGCAACGACCGGTTCGAGCCCGAGAGGAACCCCCGATGGATGGACCAGGATCCGGCGATCCCCGAAACACGACGAATCACCCGAACCCCGCGGCCCCGAGTCCTTTGACGCAAGGGCGCTTCGGGCCGGCCGTCGACGACTCCCGGCCGTTCGGCGCGCATCTCCGCATGAGCCGGTGGAAGTCGCTCGTGGTCATCATCGTGCCGGCACTGGTGCTGGTGGTCCTGCAGATTCTGCTCTACCAGATCGTCGGCGTCATCGAGGGCAGCGACGACCCCATGTCAGCCACCTTCACGCCGTTGAAGTTCCTGGCCGTCAACCTGAGCGTGGGCGCGACGGGTGCGCTGGCGATCCTGCTCCTGGTGTGGACGGCGAAGGTACCGTGGCGCAGCCTGATCAGCTCACCACGAGCGTTCGACGCGCGCCGCCTGACGCAGTACCTTCTCGGCGCGGCGCTGCTGGTGGGCGCCGGGATCGGCGTCGTGGCGCTGGTCGCTCCCGACGCTCCCGGCTGGACGGCCTTCGGCGTGAGCACCACGACGATCATCATGCTGGTGATCATCCTCCTGACCACTCCGATACAGGCCGCCGGAGAGGAGTTGATGTTCCGAAGCGTCGTGCTGCCCGCCGCCGCATCCTGGGTGCGTGCGGTTCGCCCGGCCCTGGTCCTGGGAATCGTGGTCTCCAGCCTGGCCTTCGCGGTGCTCCACGGGTCGACCGACCCCTGGTTGTTCGGCTACTACGTCGTGATCGGCATCTGCACCGGGCTGATGGCGATCATCAGCAGGGGGATCGAGGCACCGGTCGCGTTCCACATCGCCAACAACGTCCTGGCGACGACCGTCAATACACTGATGGCGGACGGCGAGGCGTTCCCCCTCGACCGCTCCACCGATACCGGCGACGCATCCCTGCTGATCCTTGTCGCCGTCAACATCGGCATGGTCGTCCTCGTCCGGCTGCGCGAGCGGCGAGCAGCGGACGAGCCCGATTGATCCTGCGTCGATGTCACATCCACGAAGAGAGATCGCCGGACGCGCGATATCGCATGAGGAGGCGAGCGATCCATGCCCTGGAGCACTCACGAGATAGCCGAGCTCGCGGGAACCACGGTGAAGACGGTGCGCTACTACCACGAGATCGGCCTGCTCGATGAGCCTGACCGCGAGCCCAACGGCTACAAGCGATACGAGATCCACCACCTCACCCGGCTTCTGCAGATCAGGCGACTGACCGGGCTGGGCGTGTCGCTCACACAGGTGGCCGCGATGGGAACGGACACCGACGGTCATGCCTCGGTCTTCCGGACCATCGACGCCGAACTCAAGGCGACGGTGGAACGGCTCCAGAACATCCGGCAGGAACTGGCCACACTGTCGGAGCCGGGCGCCTCGGCGGACGTGCCGACCGGGTTCAGCGGCGTCGCGGAGCAGCTGCGCGACAACGATCGAGCGCTCCTCATGATCTACGCCCAGCTCTTCTCCGACGAGTCGATGGAGTCCGTACGGCGAACCCTTGAGGCACGCCCCAACGTCGCACTCGACGAGGAGTTCCGTGACCTTCCCGAGGACGCCGACGAGGCCGCTCGACAGGCCCTGGCCGAGAAGATCGCACCGTTCGTCAACGGCGCGACCACCGATCACTCGGTCACGTTGGAGCCCAGGTCCTCCACCCCGCGGCAGGTGCGAGCGGCCCAAAGCGCCGTCGGCCATGCCCTCGAAGCCCTCTACAACCACGCTCAGCTCGACGTGCTGCGTCGGGCACACATGATCAGCACAGCCAACGGCGACGCACGCTCGGTGTCGCGCGACGAGTCGAAGGAATCTCCCGGAGACGGCAGCACGGCGTAGGTATCCGGCCCAGCCTTGAGGTGCTCCGGGCCTGACGGGGACTCGCGCCACCTGGCTCCTTCGCGTCGGGCAGCACGACCGTCAAAGGAAGTACGGTCGGAAGCCGACCGGCGGCAACGGCCCTCACAAGGAGACGCATGACGACCTCATCCCGCGATCTGATCTCGGTGCCGCTCACAGCGGCGCTGTTCCGCGGCGCGGCCGAGATCGAGACGACCGGACACGGGGTAACCGTTCACCGGCTTCCGAGCCGGGCACGCGCGCAGAGCACCGATCCGCAGCTCGCGATGGTCGAGGCCCAGCCATCCGGCGTGCACCTCGCGCTCCGGACGGCGGCGTCCACGATCGAGCTTGAGGTGCTCCGGTCTCGGACGACGTACACCGGGATCCCACCCCGGCCGGACGGCATGATCGAAATCGTGGTCGGCGACGCTCCCGTTGCGAGCGCGACGACGTCGGGAGGGATCACCGTCACGATCGACATGTCGACGGGGGCCCGATTCGTCGAGGAAGGCCCCTCAAGCACCGCTCGCTTCACAGGGCTGCCCGATGCCCCCAAGGATGTCGAGATCTGGCTCCCTCACAACGAGGCGGTCGAGTTGATCGACTTGCGTGCGGACGCTCCCGTCGAACCGGCGCCCGATCGGGGCCGGAAGAGGTGGATCCATCACGGCAGTTCGATCAGCCAGGGCTCCAACGCCGTGCGGCCGACCGGGACGTGGCCCGTGGTCGCGGCGCGCCGCGCCTCCGTCGAGTTGATCAATCTCGGACTGGGCGGCAGCGCGCTGCTCGATCCCTTCGTCGCCCGGACGATCCGCGACGCCGCCGCGGACGTGATCAGCCTGAAGCTCGGGATCAACCTCGTGAACACCGATCTGATGCGGATGCGTGCCTTCGGACCGGCTGTGCACGGCTTCCTCGACACGATCCGCGACGGACACCCCACGACCCCGCTGCTGGTCGTCTCCCCCATCTACTGCGGGATCCATGAAGACACTCCCGGGCCGGGCGCCTTCGACCCGGACGCCCTCGCTCACGGCGCGGTGCGCTTCCAGGCCACCGGAGACCCCGCCGAGCGGTCGGTCGGCAAGCTCACCCTGACGGCGATCCGCGGGGAACTCGCACGTATCGTCCGCGATCGGCGGCGCACGGACTCGCACCTGCATTACCTGGACGGGCTCAGCCTCTACGACCAGGCCGACGCGGCGACCCACCCTCTCCCCGATGCGCTTCACCCCGATGCCGCGACACATCAGATGATCGGCGAGCGGTTCGCGCGGGTACTCTCGGACCTCCCCGCATGACCGCGGCACTCAAAGCCACGGTCACCGGGACAGTGACTTGGCTGCGCAGGGGGGCAGCGCTGCCCGTCCGCTCGTTGTGCCGGCACGGCGGGCCGGACGGTTGGCGCGCGGCCCGCGTCAGCGGAGGGGGTCGAGGTCGGCCAGGGCGGCGGGCTGCTTGCCGGTGGTGATCTGCTCGGCCAGCAGCCTGCCCGTGATCGGACCGTGGGCCAGGCCCCACATGCCGTGACCACCCGCCACGTAGACGGTGGGGGCCACCGTCGCGCCGACGAGCGGCCGTCCGTCCGGGGTGACGGGGCGGGGCCCCACCCAGACGTCGGTGCGCTCCTCCCAGCGCACACCCCGCAGAAGCGGCCGGACGGAGGCGACGAGGGCCTCCAGCCGGGCGGGCACCTGCGGGGCGTCCGGGTCGCGGAACTCCATGGTCCCCGCCACCCGCAGCCCGTCGCGGTACGGCGTGCACGCCACCCGCTCCTCGGGCAGGTAAATGGGGCCGGGGACAGGATGGTCGACCGGCACGGTGAAGGAGTAGCCGCGACCGGCCCGCACCGGGACACGCACGCCCCACTGCCGGGCCAGGCGGGGCAGCCAGGCGCCGGTGGCCAGCACCACCGCATCGGCGGACAGCACGGTGCCCTTGGCCGAGCGGACGATCACCTTCCTGTCGTCGGTGCGCACCTCGTCGACCTCGACGGCGTACACGGTCGCGCCGCGTCGCATGACGGCCTTTCCCAGGGCGTGCACGAAGGCGCCCGGGTCGACGTAGCGCTGACCGTCGATCCGCACCCCCGTCTTCAGCGCCTCACCGGCGAGCGGGACCCGCTCGGCCAGCCCAGCGCCGTCCAGCACGGTGTGCTCGACCGTCTGCCCGGCCGCCCCCAGCCTGCGCAGCTCGCGCAGGAGGCTCTCGGCCTGACGTGGCGTACGGAACGCCGCGGTGATCGGCGCCGCGACGACGGGTGCGGACACACCGTTGGCGGCGAGCACCTCGTAGGCCTCGACGCATTCGTCGTTGAGCGGCAGGTTGGCGCGCGCGGCGCGGGTCCACGACCGCCAGTGGCTGTTGGCGGCGAAGCGGGCCAGGAAACTCCACAGGCCCGGATCGAGAGTCGCGGGCACATGCAGCGGCGCGGCCGGGTTGAGCAGCGAGCGCAGGCCGTAGCGCAGGACGGCGGGTTCGTTGAGCGGGATGGCCAGGCCAGGCGCGATCCAGCCGGCGTTGCCCCAGGACGCGCCGGCCGCCACGCCGCCGCGGTCGACCACGTCGACCTGGACGCCACGCTCCTGCAGGAACCACGCGGTCGACAGACCCACGATGCCCGCGCCAACCACGATCACCGATCGCGGCCAGTTGCCGACCATGCCAACCTCCAACAGGTACGAACGTCGATGTCCTGGCCAGGATGGCGCGGGCGGTGACCGGCGGCGTTGTGAGCGGGCGACAATCGCGGCGCCGCCGTTGTGGATCCCGCACAACGCCGGCACCGGGAACGGTGACGGGTCCTGATCAGGTCATCGGCGAGGTTCGTCCTCCAACGCGGCCAGCATGATGGTCATGGCCAGGCGCCGACGGGCGTCGTACAGGTCCAGCGGACTCAGCTCGTCCATTTTGCGGAGCCGGTTGCGGACGGTGTTGGGATGCACCCCGAGCCGCTCGGCGGCCAGGGTGAGGTCGCCCTGGCTCTCCAGCCAGGCCCGCAGCGTGGCGACGAAGCACGTGCCGTGCCGGGTGTCGTGCCGCAGCAGCGCGCCCAGTGGCCCGCGGGCCGGTGCCCGGCCGGTCCGCGCGGCCGCGCGCAGCCGCCGCAGCAGGATGTCGTCCCAGGACTCGTCGTAGGCGGGCGGCACGGTCCCGGGCTCGGCGCTCTCGTGCAGCGCCAGGCACTCGTCGGCCTCCTGGCGGCCCGCGGCCAGGTCCGCCGCCTCGGCGGGTGCGCCGATCCCGGCCATGACGCGCACCTGGGCGGGCAGTTCGGAGCGCAGGGCCGTGATCCACTGCCTGGCCGCCTCGGCCCGCTCGGCCGGCAGGATGGTGTAGAGGGTGTCGCCGAGCAGCGCGCTGCGCCCGGGCCTGGACCAGCCGAAGCCGGTGGTGGCCTGCTCAAGGGCGAGCAGCAGCGCGGCGTGACGATCGTCAGGGGTGTACGCGCGGACCGCGATGACGCGGATCGCCCGCGGGGCCAGGCCCAACCGGCTGATCACCGTCGCGGCGTCGGCGCTGCCCTCCAGCAGTCGGATGACCAGGTCGGACTCCACCTGCCGCTCCAGGTCGGCGCTGGCCCGGGAGCGCAGCAGATGCAGGGCGACGGTGCGCGCGCCGTCGACCAGAGCCCGGCGGCGGTCGCCCGTCAGCGGGTCGGCGCAGCTCACCCACACCGAACCGAGCAACTCGCGGCCGGCCCGCACTGCCACCGCCATCCGCCCGGTCAGGCCGTGCCCGGCGTCGGCGGGGACGAACACCGGCTCGTTCGTCGCCGCCAGGCGGGTGAACACCTCCTGTCGCCGGAACAGCTCGCGCAGCCGTTCCGGGACCCGCCGCCCGAGGATGGTCTCCAGCCGGGCCGGATCTCCCGCCTGCTGGGAGCGGGAGTAGGCCAGGACCTGCGAGTGCCGGTCCTCGATGGTCACCGCGCCGCCGATGACGTCGGCCAGGTTGTCGGCGAGGGCGAACAGGTCGGTGGGGCCGCGTCCCGAGGCGGTCTCGCGGCTCTCCAGCACCAACCCGTACACCACGCCGGCCAGCTGACTCCAGGAGACGGCGGGGTCGGCCAGCAACACGGCCACTCCGTACTGGTCGGCGATCGCGGCGGCCTCCCGCTCGACGTCCGCGCCGCTTTCGCTCTCGTCGCCGGTTCGAGGGGGGCGTACCAGGACCGCCGTGGCCCTGTCCGCGGCCGCCCACCGCACCGCCTCGGCGAGTGAGGAGGCTCCGACGGCGAGGAGCAGGTCGCCCGCGACGTGGTGGTCGGTGGAGTCCGGTATCGCCACGCTGCGCAGCCACGCCGAGCGCGCCTCGGGACGGCCGTACAGCCGCACTCCGTACCCGCCGAGCACGTTCACCAGACGGTCCAATGTGATCATGTTCAGCTCCGGGTGATCGGAAAGAGGGCGGATCGCTCCACCCTCTTTCGTGATGTCAGGCGGCCTCGTGCCGCCGTTGGCAGTCGATGCAGGTGCGTGCCAGCGGCCGGACCTTGAGCCGTTCGAACGGGATGGGGGCCTGGCAGTGGGTGCAGCGCCCGTAGGCGTCGGCCGCCAGCCGCTCACAGGCAAGGGACAGCTCCGCGACGGCGCGCTCGGCAGCGGTGATCGAGACGACCAGTTCCTGCCAGGTGCCGTCGGCACCGCTGCTCTCCTGCTCCTGGACCCGCAGGCCGTGCAGGTGCCCTCTGCGCTGTTCCAGCTGCTCCAGCAGGTCCTGGCGCAGTGACTGGAGCTGCACGCTGCTGAGATGCGATGTCGTGTGGCTGTCGGTCATGATCATGTGATCCTTTCCATGATGGGTCGGGAAGGTGTTGGAGAAGGGAGCCTCGGCGAGATCTCTTTCGCGTCGCGGCACGTCAGCGGGCGGACAGGGCGAGGTCGGCCGCCAGGGGCGGCCGCGGGCGCAGCCGTATCAGGCCGCGAACGGCCGCGTGCTGAGCCTGCTCCGCGCCGACCGGAAGCCTCAGGAGCGCGTGGCCGGCGCGGAGGCTCCGTGAACCGACGCGACAACGACCATGGCGATGATCGGCTCCTGGCGGACGCCGACGGAGGCGGACGTCGGCAGAAAAGGCGGCACGGCGAAAACTCCCCGAATCCGAAGGGGTCGCTTCAGACGAAGATCGCCTACCGCTTCTCCTGCCAAGGAGACGTCACAAGATGTCTTCAGGACGCGCAGCGGCACGCCAGGACCCGCGACAGGGAAAGCCCGGTATGGGCAGAGAGGGTGCACCGGATGCGCTGTTGTCGGACTCCGCAGCACGTGGCCGCGGAGCCCGACGGGAAGACATCGGCTAGATCAGCGGCGGGCTGCGCGATCCCGTGATGCGGTGAGCCAGTTGCTGAGGCTCGCGCAGCGTATCCGCGTCCGAGCTCGGCGACGGCAACAGCACCAGATGTGCGAGTTCGCCGCGCGTGAGCGGCCGCAGGGACAGCACGTGGTGCGCGCGGGCGTCACCCGCCTGCGGCGGCAGGCTGGACAGGTCGACGTCCCATCCGCCGGGCTCCCACACCGGGCCGGAGGCCGAACTCTGGGTAACCGTCGAGGCGCCGCAGCTCGCCTTGCACGAAGCGCCGGCCAGCACCAGGGACAACAGAACCAGGCCCATCACGCCGACGAGCGCGATGGACCCCTGTGGAGTTCTCCACGGTCCCGTCATATGGCCGACCATAGCCCACCCCACCGGAAAAGACATTTCACGGCATCAGCCACAAGATCCGCGAGCAGGCCGACAATGCCTGGTGAGCCGGGGCGGGGGTCATCCGCCGGGGGCCCGCGTCTCCCCGCCATCAAAGCGTGGCACGACGTCCGGCGATTCCCCGCATGCCTTGGGCAGCTGACCGCGATCGAACACGGCGGCGCCCCCGAAGGAAGGGCCCCCTTCACTACTCGTCTTACTCGCCGATCTTCTTCGCATACAAGGTGATCAACGTGTCGACCGTCACCTTCCGGCCGGCGGCGGGCGTCTGCCTGGTCACCACCCAGTTTCGGTCATACACCTGGAAGCGGTTTTGCCCGGTGGCGTCCTTGTCGTTCAGGATGTAGAAGCCTGCGGCCTGCATGGTGTCCTGCCCCTCCTGCAGGTTCATCCCGACAACATCCGGCAGGACCTTCTTCTCAGCCGCCTCTTCCTTCTCCTCGGTCGGGGCGGGAGGGGGCTCCTTGTCGTCCTGCTCGGTCGGCTCAGGGCTCTTCTCCACAGGTGCCGGCGCGGTGACGGTCACGACAGGCGCCGGCGCGGTGACGGTCACGACAGGCGCCGCGGTGTCCGCACCCGCCCCGCATCCAGCGAGAGCGGCGACGACTGCGGCGATCACGATCGAGCCGGCGATTCTCATGCGGGCACTCCTGCGTTGTAGTGAACGGATAGGTGAGGACGGTTCGGGCGGCCTGCTGGTTGACCGGTGAACGCCGTTCTGTTGGGGTGCCAGGATGCGATGCTCCACTCACCGTGAAAGGGCAGGGGCACAGGCCACGTCCTGAGCGGTGACGTGCTGATGATCCCTGAGCACCACCAATTCGCCTTCAAGATCGGGCGTAGGGAATACACCTACCTGCACCTGACGAGGCTCGGCCTGACCCCGCTCGACCGCTTCCGTACCTGCCACCTGCTCGCGAACGCGGTCGAGGAGGTCTACGGCGTCTCCGGCCTGGAGTCGATGCAGCCGCTACCAAAATGCGGGCTAGGGCTCCGGCCTTACATCATCACGCACACCGGTCTGCCGCGGAGCTGAGGCTGCCGGATGGAGGTAACGCTGGCGTTACCTCCGATTGGGGCGACAGCATCATCGACTGGTCTCGGTTCACGGCGTGAGATGGATGTATGACTGCACGTCCTTCTCAGCCGCATGTCGGAGCCTCGATCGGACAAGCGCATATGAATACAGCGCCCACGATCCAGGCCAATCAGATCGTCAAACTTCCCAGTGGCGGCGGACAGCAGGTTCCGATCCTTCGAGGCTGCTCCCTCGAACTGCGCGGTGGCGGTCTCACCGCCGTCGTCGGCGCCAGCGGCGCCGGCAAGACGTCCTTGCTCTACTGCCTTGGTGGCCTCGATCGCCCCGATCAGGGACAGGTCTCGATCAACGGGACCGACCTCTACGCTCTCAGCGACGAGAAGCGCACCCTGTTCCTCCGACAGACCGCGAGCTTTGTCTTCCAGCAGTACAACCTCATCGGCTACCTCACCCTTGAAGAGAATGTCCGCCTTCCTCACGCCCTGGCCCGGCAGCCGGTCGATACCGCCGCTGTTAAGGACATACTCTCCCGGTTCGGCCTCTTCGAGAAGAGAGCGGCGAAGGTAAGCACCCTCTCCGGCGGCGAGCAGCAGCGGGCGGCCCTGTGTCGGGCGATCCTCATGAGGCCATCGGTGATCTTCGCCGACGAACCCACCGGCGCACTCGACACCGCCAACACCGGCATCGTCCTGAAGGTTCTGCGAGACCTCGCCACCCAGGACTGCTCGGTCGTCATGGTCACCCATGATGTCGAGTCCGCGGCTCTGGCGGACCGGATCGTGTTCATGCGCGACGGGCTCATCGTTCATGTCGCCGGCAGGCTCAGTGCCGACGAAATCCTCCACACCATGGCCCGCCTCGGAGGCAGGTGAAATGCGCAAGTACGCCCGCCGTATCCTATTCGCCGACCTTGGCAGTTGGTGGCCGGCGATTACCACGATCGCTGCTGTGACTGCATTGGTCGGCCTATGCGCGACACAGTTCGCCTGGACCCACGACCAGCGTTTCGTTGCCGCTGCTGAATCGCAGGGTCATTCGATCACCGAGTTCACCATCGTCTCCGAGACGATCTACATACTCGTCGCCGCCCTCGCGCTGTTCTCGCTCACCGTTGTCGGCACCGCGACGGTCGAGTCCACACGGCGCACCTTCTCTCAGTGGCGGCTCGTCGGGGCGAGTCCCAGTGACGTCCGTCGCAGTATCTGGTCTCTGGTCGCCACGGCCGCGCTCATTGGTGCGGTGCCCGGTTCGCTCACCGCTATCGGCCTGAGCTACCTCGTCGTTCCGACCTTCAATCAGATGGCAGCACCGGGCTTTGACGCACCAGTCTTGCCCCCGCCGATCCTCGCCTGGGTCTTCTCCCTTGTTCTCGGCGTCATCACCTGCCTGCTCGGGGCCTTTGGGCCTGCCTACACGGCCTCGCGGACTCAGGCGATCGAGGTTTTCCGCGCCATCTCCCGCACCCGCCGCAAGGGCTGGTGGTGGCGGGCTCCGGTGGCAGGGCTCCTGCTACTGTCCTCCCTCGGCCTCCTTGCCGCCTCAGCAGCTCTCGGTGCCCATGAGGCCGGTGTGGCGGTGATGTTCAACCTTGCCCTGAATGGAGGCATGGCTGCGGTCATATTCGTCTACATCATCGGCCCACTGATCACCCCGGCAATCCTCGCCGTGGCTGGTCGCCTAGCTGGCGCATTTGGCAGCGTCACCGGGAGGTTGGCCGCCAATGCCGCCATCGAAAGGGCAGGCACGAGCGCGAACACCGTCGCTCCCCTGGCCGCGGGCATCGGCGGAGTCGGGGTCATGCTCACCTCCGTCGAGTCCACCGCAGTGGTCGTCCATACCCTCGACAACTCGGCCGAGACGAGTCTCGTCGACACTCTCGTCATGACCGCCCTGATCTCTTTCGTCCTCCTGGTCACCTCCGCAGCCGTGGTCTCACTGGCTGCTCGGGACGTTGAGCGTGAGCACTCGCTGCTGCGGGTGGCGGGCATGTCGAGTCGGCGCATCTCTATTTGGTATGTATGGCAGGCCTTCCTGCTCGCTCTGACTGGCACCGTCCTCGCGCTCATGCCAATCGTTATCACCGTGGCGACGACGGCCATCAGTTCCACGGCCTACGTGGGAGAGCCGATCGTCGTCATACCGTGGGCAACCCTGACCCTCGGCTTCGTCCTTAGCTGGCTCATGCTCTTCCTCGTCCAGTGGTGCCCGGCCAGACCTTCCCTGCGCGCCGACATCGCCGTGGGTCTACGGACGGCGTAAAGGCTTGGTATGCGCGCTGAGATGACACACGAACAAGCCCCAGGAGCGCCCGGAACAATGGGGCGTATGGGAGAAGAACAGCGGATGGCCGCCACCCCTGGCCTCGCGCTGCGCCAACACCGGCTCTCGCTGCTGTTCACATCCTGGCCCTGGCGGTCACTGGCTTATCTGCTGACCACGCCGTTGGTCGCTCTCGCCTGGCTGCTCACCTGCTGGCCGTTGCTTCCACTCGCCGGGTTACCGCTCGGGCGAGTGGAACGATGGCGGCTGCGCTGGACCGACCTCCATCCCATCCCCGACCCGCACACGTCCACACCTTCCAGCGGGTTCCGGCTCTGGGCCCGGCATCGGCTCGGCGAGCGGATCACCTGGACCGAGCTGCTATACGGGGTCGTCCTGATCCCACTGTCGCTAGTGGGCTTCGCCGTCATGACCATTGCCCTGCTGTTGCCTGCTGCGCTTGCCGGAGCCAGTGGGCTCCTGATCACCCTGCTCGTACTCGGGATCGACCCCGGGACTGTCGATCCGACCTCGGAAGCGATTCATGAGAACCCCATCGCCCAGGTCGGGGTCTTCCTGCTCGGTCTGCTTCTGCTCGCAGCCGGCATGTACCTCGTGACGCTCGCGGCCGAAGGACAGAGGTATCTCACTCGGACGCTCATCAGCGAGCATGGCGCCGAGCTTGCCGAGCAAGTGCACGACCTGACCCGATCCCGTGCTCGGATCACCACAGCGTTCGATGACGAGCGGCGGCGCATCGAACGTGATCTGCACGACGGCGCCCAGCAACGCCTCACTGCACTCGTCATGACACTCGGTGCGATGCGATACCAGCACGACCGCGGAAGCGACATCACTCAGCTCATCGAGCAGGCGCGCGTCGACGCGCAGCAGGCCGTCACCGAGCTCCGCGACATCGTGCACGGCATCTATCCCGCCGCGCTCCGTGACCACGACCTCGCCGACGCCCTCGATGAGCTCGTCGCTCGCACCGACACCCATGGACTCGCCGCCTCTGCGTTCATCGACCTGCCGGCAGACCTGCTCACCGAAGTCGAGGTGGGTCTCTACTTCGCCGCCAGTGAACTGTTCACCAACGTCACCAAGCACGCCAACGCCACGATGGTCACGCTGCTCGCGCATCACACGCCGGACGGGACTGTTTTCCTGACCGTCGAGGACGATGGATCGGGCGGCGCGCTGCCGGATGGCACGGGCCTTCTCGGAGTCATCGACCGAATCGAAACCCTTGGCGGGCGCGTCAAGATCAGCAGCCCCGCCGGAGGCCCCACCCGCATCACCTTGGAGGTCCCATGCGCATCGTCATAGCCGAGGACGCCGCACTCCTGCGCGAAGGACTCGCACGTCTGCTCACCACTGCTGGTCACGAGGTCGTCGGTGCCGTTTCCGACGGTGACTCGCTCCTGGAAGCCGTGCGTGCGCATCACCCGGACCTCACGATCATCGACGTGCGGATGCCGCCCACCCATACCGACGAAGGCATCAAAGCCGCACAAGCACTCCGGCTGCTCAACCCCGCGGAACCCATCCTCGTGCTCTCGCAGATCGTCTCAGGACGTGCTGCCGCCGACCTCCTTACGACCGGCGATGGCGGCATCGGGTACCTGCTCAAAGATCGTGTCGGCGATCTGGACGAGCTCCTTCGAGCCCTCGACACCATCGCAGCCGGAGGCGAAGTGATCGACCCCGAAGTCATCCGCAAGCTGCTCCGCCGCCGATCCAATCTGGATGAGCTCACTCCACGCGAGTCGGAAGTGCTTGCGCTCATGGCAGAAGGCAAGACCAACACCGCCATCGCCAGCGAACTCGTCATAACCGATGCGGCCGTGGCCAAGCACATCAATCGCATCTTCGCCAAGCTCGACCTCGGCGACGGCAGCGCCCACAAGCGAGTACAGGCTGTCCTCACCTACCTCCGGCAGTAGCAGAGGCACCGACTCCCGAGGTCGGCGATGTCGTCCTGCTCAGCACCAACACCTTTGGCTTTCGCTTCATGTGGTGGAACGGCGAGCACTCCGCGCGGACGGGCCGCAGGAAGTACGCCGCTCACACGGCGGACAACCCGGCGGCAGCCGCTCGCCGGATCGCTGACCGTTACGCCGCTCTCCGCGCTGTCGACGTCGTTCGAACCGTGACCCCTTATCGGCGTCTGAAAGCTGACCCCTGTCGTGTACTTGATTGTTACTGGTCGTTGCTGGGATTGGCCG
>NZ_JBEZEZ010000037.1:0-81283 GCF_040649155.1 Streptosporangium sp. NPDC049046
TTCTCCCATCTCGTGTTAGTGGCGTTTGGATGAGGGGGTTTGTATGCCGGTCCGCGACGCGGACCGGCATCCTCACCGAGGGCGCCGCCCGCGCGGACCCCGGTGCCCGCGCGGGCCCCTGTACGCGGCGCCGTCAGGGGATCCTGGACAGGTCGATCACATATCTGCCTTCCACGGTGAGGTACGTCATCATCCGCCCGGCCCGGTCGGCGACCGGGACCCCGCCCTGCGTGCCGTCGTTCCCGCTGTCGAAGGCCGCCAGCTTTCCGGTCTTCATGTCGTAGAGCCCGAGCCCTGGGGCGTCGTCTCGGAGGTTGCGCGCGTAGAAGCGGCTCTGGCTGGGAGGCTCCGGGATATGGAAACCGGGCGGCACCTCCTGCTGTGTCGAGCCGTCACGTGACCGGGTGAACGCTCTGGCGCCGCCGGGCGTCGTCGAGATGCAGGACTGGACGCCGCAGGCGAGCAGTTGCTGTCCCTGCCGGGCAGGGGCCGCGTCGTCGGTCTGGCCGGTCTCCAGGTTGACCAGGTGGGTGAACGGCGCCCCGTCCGCCCCGTCCTGTGGGCTCCATGTGCCCGGCGAGCCCGCCCACGGCCAGGACAGCAGGTGCAGCCCGGTCCCGTGGTCGAGCGGTGTCACCCGGCCCCCGTCCACGGGAACGCTGAACACCCCGCCCTTCCGCACGGAGAACACGATCGCGCCCTTCGCCACGGCGAGGCCGTCGATCGTGTCGCCTTCGGTCCTGTGCTCGGCCACCTGCCTGGCCTCGCCTCCGGTCAGCGGTACGGCCCACAGACGCACGGAGGTCTTCGTCGAGGTCGACCACGCCACCATGCTCTCGCCCAGGCCGATGTTCGCGGCGTTCCCCGGCGCGCGTATATCCGTGATCTTTCGTAGATCTCCTCCGGTCAGGTCGTAGAGGTAGAGAACCTCGGGCCGCATGGCCTCGGAGAGCGCCTCGACCAGCAGGTTCTGGTCGTCGGTCAGTGCGATCGGACGCAGTCGCCTGCCCTCGGGATCCTTGGCGGGTATCTTCCACACCGCCTGCGGCCACACCTTCTCGACGGGTTCGACGATGGTGTCGATCTCCACGAACGGCCTTCCCGACGGGCGGTCGGCCACGGTCACCGCCCTTCCGTCGTCGCCCCCCTGCAGGGCTACGGTCATCCCGCCGGCGACCGCCACGATGGTCGCCGCCGCGAGCAGGGTCTGGGACCTGCTCCTACGCCGCCGGTGGCCGGTCTCCAGCCGTTCCGCCGCCGAGGGGGCCAGTCGTGGCGCTCGTTCGGCCATGCGGCCCAGGGACCTGCTCAACCGCTCCTCGATGTCGGTCATCGACGCTTCCCGTGCTCCGACATGACGTTCTCCTCCGTGTGCTCGCCCGCCGCGGAACGGAGCTTGCCGAGCGCCCGCGACGCCTGGCTCCGCACGGTTCCGCGGGAGATCTTCAGGGCCGTCGCGATCTCCTCGTCGGTCAGCCCTTCGTAGTAGCGCAACACCAGCACCACCCGCTGCTTGCGGGGCAAACCGGCCAGCGCCTCCTCCAGCGCCCGCTCGTCCTCGCCGGGCGGCGTGTCGTGGTACCCGTGCTCCGGTGGGTCCCAGGCGAGCAGCTCGCGCCGTCGTAGTCGCCAGGTCGCCGTGTGGAGTCTGGCCATGGTGGTACGCACGTAACTTTCCGGGTTGTCCTTGGCGCGCAGTCTCGGCCAGGCGGCGCGCAGCCTCAGCAGCGCCTCCTGCACCAGGTCGGCCGCGTCGTGCGGGTTCCCGGCCAGGACGTAGCCGTAACGCAACAGTGCGTCACCGCGCTCGGCGACGAACCCGGCGAACCGGGGATCTGATTCCAACTGCCCTCGCCTTTCGTCGTCCCATCACCTCTCAGATGGATTGACCGGGCGAACTGTTGCA
Source organism: Streptosporangium sp. NPDC049046 (assembly GCF_040649155.1). Taxonomy (NCBI): domain Bacteria; kingdom Bacillati; phylum Actinomycetota; class Actinomycetes; order Streptosporangiales; family Streptosporangiaceae; genus Streptosporangium; species Streptosporangium sp. NPDC049046. The sequence goes on from NZ_JBEZEZ010000037.1 coordinate 1,907, forward strand.
TCGTCCGCGGAAAGGCGCGGAAGTCTCTCCTGGCGGGGGCGGTCGTCGGAAGGGCCTGTCCATGCTTGGCCAGTCTCGGAAAGTACTTGACGATCTGGAAAGTAGAAAGTACTTTCCAGATAGGAAAGAGTGAAGGAGTGGGCATGGAAATCTCCCCGGAAGAGGCTGCGCGGACGCTGGACCAGGTTCACGAGACGCGGCGCAGGGCCCTGCGCGCCGCGCCGCCGATGTTCCCCGCCTGGTATCCCGTGGCGGTCTGGGTCTTCGTCGCCGGAATACAGTTCGTCACCGAGGTCCCGCCCGCCTGGTGGATCTGGATCGCGGTGCCGGCCCTGTCGGCCGGTCTCGCCGTCGCCGTCCTCAAGTTCGTGACAGACGTCAAGAACGCGAACATGCGCCTGCACTCCTCCGTGGTGGACCCGTGGGCGTGGATCGGTTTCACCGGCTGGCTGGTCGCCACCGGTGTCGGGGCCGCCCTGATGGCGTTGTGGTTCACGGAACTGGGCCTCACCTACCCGCGTACGCTCATGGGTGTGATCATGACTGTGGTCGCGGCGATCACCACGCCTCTTCTGGCCCGCTGGATGTCCGGGCGGGCCGTCCGCCGGGCGGAGGCGGTGACGCGATGACGCCGCGACTCGACCCGGCGATCCACGCGCCGACCCGGTTGGGGATCGTCTCGCTGCTGGCCGCCGCCGACGAGGCGGAGTTCGCCTTCGTCCGCGACAACCTGGGCGTCAGCGACTCGGTGCTGTCCAAGCACGCGAGCGCCCTGGAGGCGGCCGGTTACGTGAAGATCCGCAAGGGGCACGTCGGCAAGCGCCCGAGGACATGGTTCAGCCTCACCCGCGAGGGGCGCGCCGCCTACACCGGCCACGTCGCCGCACTTCAGGCCATCGTCGCCCAGTCCGGCCTCTCGGTCCTCCCCAACTGAGACGGAACAGCCAGGACGAAACTCCCGCCGGGCCGTTCCGGGTGGCCGGAGTCGCCACTCGGAGCCGGTCCTCGGGTCCTCGGGGAACCCGGACCGTCTCCTCGCCTGGCGGGGTTCTAAATTTGCATCGTTCGTTAACTTGAACTCTTCGTGTTTATGGCGCTAGATTTGGCCCCATGACCGCACCTGGCACTCCGACCACCGCAGATGAGCTGCGCGGGGTGGGCCTGCGGGTGACGGCCGCGCGGGTGGCCCTGCTCGAGACCGTACGGGACGGCAACCACCTCGGAGTCGAGGCGATCGCCTCCGGAGTGCGCGATCGGGTGGGCCACATCTCACTCCAGGCCGTGTACGAGGCCCTCCAGGCGCTCACCGCGGCCGGGCTCTTACGCCGCATCGAGCCTGCCGGCAGTCCGGCCAGGTTCGAGGGGCGTGTCGGCGACAACCACCATCACATCGTGTGCAGGTCGTGCGGTGTCGTCGCCGACGTCGACTGCGTGGTCGGTGAGGCGCCCTGCCTGACCGCGTCCGACGACCACGGCTTCTCGATCGACGAGGCCGAGGTCATCTTCTGGGGCCTGTGCCCCGGCTGTTCCACCCCTCGCGGCTCCTGAGCGCCGCGACTCCCTGAAACAGAAGATCCAGAAGGATTCCATGTCTGAGAACCACGATGCAATCGTCACGGACGCGAAGGCGGAGGGCGAAGGTGGCTGCCCGGTCGCGCACGAGCGCGCCCCGCACCCGACTCAGGGCGGCGGAAACCGCCAGTGGTGGTCGGAGCGGCTCAACCTGAAGATCCTCGCGAAGAACCCCGCCGTGGCCAACCCCCTCGGCGAGGAGTTCGACTACGCCGAGGCGTTCAAGTCCCTCGACCTCGCGGCCGTGAAGCGGGACATCGCGCAGGTGCTCACCACCTCGCAGGACTGGTGGCCGGCCGACTACGGTAACTACGGCCCGTTCATCATCCGGATGGCCTGGCACAGCGCGGGCACCTACCGGATCAGCGACGGCCGCGGCGGCGCCGGTGCCGGTCAGCAGCGTTTCGCCCCCCTCAACAGCTGGCCCGACAACGCCAACCTCGACAAGGCCCGCCGCCTGCTGTGGCCGGTCAAGAAGAAGTACGGCCAGGCGCTCTCGTGGGCCGACCTCCTGGTCCTGTCCGGCAACGTCGCCCTGGAGTCGATGGGCTTCGAGACCTTCGGTTTCGCCGGCGGCCGTGCGGACGTCTGGGAGCCCGAGGAGGACGTCTACTGGGGTCCGGAGACCATCTGGCTCGACGACCAGCGCTACACCGGTGACCGGGAGCTCGAAAGCCCGCTCGGCGCGGTCCAGATGGGTCTCATCTACGTCAACCCCGAGGGCCCGAACGGCAACCCGGACCCGCTCGCCTCGGCCCGCGACATCCGCGAGACGTTCCGCAGGATGGCGATGAACGACGAGGAGACGGTCGCCCTGATCGCGGGCGGTCACACCTTCGGCAAGACCCACGGCGCGGGCCCGGCCGACCACGTCGGCGCCGACCCGGAGGCCGCCTCGATCGAGGAGCAGGGCCTGGGCTGGAACAACACCTACGGCACCGGCAAGGGTGGCGACACGATCACCAGCGGTCTCGAGGGTGCGTGGACGAACACCCCGGTGACGTGGGACAACAGCTTCTTCGAGATCCTCTACGGCTACGAGTGGGAGCTGAGCAAGAGCCCTGCGGGCGCGCACCAGTGGAAGCCCAAGGACGGCGCCGGTGCCGGTACGGTCCCCGACGCCCACGACCCGTCGAAGAGCCACGCTCCGACGATGCTCACGACCGACCTCGCGCTGCGGGTGGACCCGGTCTACGACCAGATCTCGCGGCGCTTCCTGGAGAACCCCGCCGCGTTCGCGGACGCCTTCGCCCGGGCGTGGTTCAAGCTGACCCACCGCGACATGGGCCCGGTCGTGCGCTACCTCGGCCCGGAGGTCCCGTCCGAGACGCTGCTGTGGCAGGACCCCCTGCCCACCGCGACGTACCAGCCGATCGACGCCGATGACGTCGCCTTCCTCAAGAGCAAGATCCTCGCCTCCGGCCTGCCGGTCTCCCAGCTGGTGTCGGCCGCGTGGGCGTCGGCCTTCTCCTTCCGCGGCAGCGACAAGCGCGGCGGCGCCAACGGCGCGCGCGTCCGCCTCGAGCCGCAGAAGGGGTGGGAGGTGAACGACCCCGACCAGCTGGCCACCGTGCTGCGCGCCCTGGAGGAGATCCAGGAGGCGTTCAACGCCGTGCGGAGCGGGGGCAAGCAGGTCTCGATCGCCGACCTGATCGTGCTCGCCGGCAGCGCCGCCGTCGAGCGGGCCGCCAAGGACGCGGGCTTCGACATCGAGGTCCCCTTCACGCCGGGCCGGGTGGACGCCTCGCAGGAGCAGACCGACGTGGAGTCGTTCGCCGCGCTCGAGCCGGCCTCCGACGGGTTCCGCAACTACCTCGGCAAGGGCAACCGCTTGCCCGCCGAGTACCTGCTGATCGACCGGGCGAACCTGCTCACCCTGAGCGCCCCCGAGATGACGGTCCTCGTCGGTGGCCTGCGCGTCCTGGGCGCCAACCACGGGCAGTCCTCGCTCGGCGTCCTCACCACGACCCCCGGGGTCCTGACCAACGACTTCTTCGTCAACCTGCTCGACCTGGGCACGAGGTGGAAGGCGACGTCGGAGGACGAGAGCACGTTCGAGGGCCGCGACCTCGCCACGGGCGAGGTCAAGTGGACCGGCAGCCGCGCCGACCTCGTCTTCGGGTCGAACTCCGAGCTGCGCGCGCTCGCGGAGGTCTACGCGAGCGACGACGCGAAGGAGAAGTTCGTGAAGGACTTCGTCGCCGCGTGGGTCAAGGTGATGAACCTCGACCGGTTCGACCTCGCCTGAGTGAGTTGTTCGGCGCGTCCGGGCCGGCCCACGCCGGTCGGCCCGGACGCGCCTTTCACCTGCCGGACGCACGTCCGGCAGGGTGTCACGGTCATCACCGGTCGCCGGTCCCGCCGGGAGCGGCCATCTGGTTCCGCAGGAGCACGTTGCCCGAGATCCTGGACTCGCACAGCCTCTCCGCCTCCGGGGTGCCGGCCACGACGGTGAAGCCGGTCGGCGCGAGCCGCAGCTCCATCACCGCGGCCCGTTCGGCGACGGGCAGCGCCGCGTAGCGGGCGAGCAGCTCCTCGTCGTCGAACAGGTCGGCGTCCGACAGGAACACCGGTGAGGCGGGGTGGCGACGGCCCAGGTCCAGGATCTTGCCGCCGCCGTCCCAGTTGACGCCGTTCAGCGCGACCCAGCCGATCCCGTCGAGGCCCTCGAACAGGCGGGCCGCGTCACCGAAGCGGTGGGTGCGCATGACCGGGTGCAGGTAGGCGTCGGCGTCCAGCACGTCCTGGTCGCGTGGGTCGGCGCCGGGCGCGGTGCCCGTGCCGTAGCGGCCCGCGGAGCGGCCGAAGCCCAGCCGGTGCACCACCGACAGGCCCTCCTCGCCGGTGTCGCCGCCCGACAGCAGCCGCACCAGCTCGCGGTCGATCAGCCGCTGGTGCTCGCCGAAGCTGTGGAACAGCCACAGGTACATCAGCCCGCCGGGCGACAGCCGCTCGGCGAGCCAGGCCAGGCCCGCGCGGGGGTCGTCCAGGCAGTGCAGCACCCCGGTCATCACGATCAAGTCGTAGGGGCCCTCGAACCCCTCCCCGCCGATGGCGCCGCGCACCAGCTCCACGTTGGTCAGCCCGTTGCGTTCGCGCAGCTCCTCGGCGACGTCGAGTGACGACTGCGACAGGTCCATGCCGGTGAAGTGCGCCCGGGGATACTGCGAGGCGAGCCCGAGCAGCTGGTGCCCGGTGCCGCACCCGGCGTCCAGCACCCGCTTGCCCGCCAGGGTCTTGTCCCTGGCGACCATACCGATGCCGAGCGCCAGGTCCAGGATCAGGTCGTCGCCGACGGTCAGCGACGGGCACGGGTAGCGTTCGTACAGCTCCCTGACCTGCTCGACGGCGCTCATGGGGTGTCGATCTCCTCGTACGGGATCTCCTCGACCCTGCGGGCGAAGACCCAGTGATGGCCCTCCGGGTCCTCGGTGGTGTAGTTGCGGTCACCGTAGAAACGCGTGTCCGGCTTGTCGCGGATCACCGCTCCCGCGGCCTTCGCGCGCTCGTAGTGCTCGTCCACGTCGTCCACGAACACATACAGGCTCTGGCGCAGCTCGCCCTCGCCCTGCGGCTCGTGCTTGCGGCCGTCACCCGTTCCGGCGAGCTGCACGACCCCCTCGCCGAACGACAGCTCGGCGTGGACGACGGACCCGTCGTCGTCGTTCAACACCTTGCGCTTTTCGAATCCGAACGCCTCGATGAGCCATTCGATGGCTTTCTCGACATCGGAGTAGAAGATGACGGGGGTGATTCTCGGCATTCCGTCGGGTGGGGTGAGCAATTTCCTCATCTCCTTCGATCGACGACCATGGAAACGTAACGGGACGCTACCCCGCATCCCGCCGGCGAGACGTGTCGGCGTTCACGGGATCGGTGTTCTGCTCGGAAGTTGCGCCGCCAAACGCCCCGTTGGTTTTTCACGTGTTCGGCGGGTCTTTCCGGTGTTCCGCTCCCGAACGTACGGCGAGTTCCCTCAGGTGTTCGGCAGGCGCAGGCCGCCGTCCAGGCGGACGACGGCGGCGTTGAGGTAACCCAGTTCGCATACGGCGCGGACCGCTCGCGCGAACTCCGCAGGGGTTCCCGGCCGGGGCGGGAAGGCGATCTGCCGCAGCAGCGGGCGCCGGAACTCCGGCGGGATCGCCGCGAGCAGCGGGGTGTCGAACAGGCCCGGTGACAGCGCGCACACCCGCACGCCGACGGAGGCGAGGTCGCGGGCGGCCGGCAGGGTGAGCGCCGCGACCGCGCCCTTGGAGGCGGCGTAGGCGACCTGGCCCGCCTGGCCGTCCTCGGCGGCGGCCGAGGAGGTGTTGACGACCACGCCACGCTCGCCGTCCTCCAGCGGTTCGGTCGCGGCCATCGCGGCGGCGGCCAGACGCATCACGTTGAAGGTGCCGACCACGTTGACCGCGAGCGCCCGCTCGAAGGTCTCCAGGTCGTGCGGGCGGCCGTCCAGCCCGACCGTACGGGCGGCGGGCGCGATTCCCGCGCAGCTCACCGCCACCCGCAGCGGTCCCGCGACCTCGGCGGCCGTCCGCACGGCGCGCTCGACCGAGCCCGCGTCGGTCACGTCGGTCTCCACGAACGTGCCGCCCACCTCGTCGGCCACCGGGCCCGCCGCGGCGGCCTCCAGGTCGGCCACGACCACGTGCGCTCCGGCCTTGGCGAGCTCGCGCGCGGTGGCGGCGCCGAGCCCTCCGCCGCCCCCGGAGACCAGCGCCGTCACACCCTGCAGCTCCATATCCGCTTCGCCGCCTTTTCGCAATAGAGGGTAAATGCTCTCGCTTATCAAGACATATCCTGACGCAAAATTCTGCATTCACGCTGCACCCCACAGACGTGAGGACACCATTCACATGACGATTTCCAAGAGCGCGGACAATGTGCACGACCTGATCGCCCGCCGCAGGCGCGAGCGAGATCGCATCCCGCGACACGCCGTGCCCGATTCGGGGGTGCCGGTCTCCTCCACCCAGGAGCGCATCTGGTTCGGCGAGATGTTCAATCCGGGTTTCGGGTTCTACCACGTGCCCGCCACGCTGCGGCTGCGCGGACCCCTTGACGCCCAAGCCCTCGACCGGGCGCTGTGCGAGGTGATCAGGCGGCACGAGATCCTGCGCTCCACCGTCGCGGAGGTCGACGGCATGCCCGTGCAGCGCGTCGGTGACGCGCCCGCGAGCGTGCTGCGCTCCGTCGACCTGGGTGACGAGCCGGACGCCGAGGCCGAGGCCGCGCGGATGGCCGCCGACGACATCCTCGCCCCGTTCGACCTGCGCCACGGGCCGCTCTGGCGGGCGCTGCTGCTTCGGCTGGGCCCCGACGACCACGTGCTCGTGCTCACCTTCCATCACATCGTCTTCGACGACCCGTCCTTCGGGATCGTCGGGCGCGAGGTCGAGGCCCTCTACACCGGGGCCGTCGGCGGGGCGACCGGTACCGGAGCCGGTACCGGCTCCGGCGAACCGGTGAGCCTGCCGGACCTGGACCTGCAGTACACCGACTTCTCCCTCTGGCAGCGCGAACGGCTGCGCACCGAGGACGTGCGCTCACGCCTGGTCGACTACTGGCGGCGCACCCTGGACGGCGTACCCCGCCTGCTCGACCTGCCCTCCGACCGGCCCCGGCCGCCGCACCGGCGCCGCGCGGGCCGCTTCCACCGCTCCCGGCTGCCGGGCGACGTCGTCGCCTCCGTGCGCGCGGTGGCACGTGAGGAGGGCACCACCCCGTTCACCGTGCTGCTCGCCGCCTACGGCGTGCTGCTGTCGCGCTACGCGGGCCAGGCCGACATCGTCACCGCCGTACCCGCCGCCGGGCGCATCCGGCCCGAACTCGAAGCGCTCGTCGGATGCTTCATCAACATCATCTGCCTGCGCCTCGACCTGCGCGGGGAGCCCACCTTCCGCGAACTGCTGCGCCGCGTGCGTCACGCCTCCGTCGAGGGACACGACCACGAGGAGATGCCCTTCGAGGAACTGGTGCGCGAGCTGCACCCGCAGCGGCCCCAGAGCCACACGCCGTTGTTCCAGGCGGGGCTCGGGGTGCGCGACAACGACGGCGTCTTCCTGAACCTGCCGGGCGTGCGGGCCTCGGAGTTCGTCCCCGACGTCGAGGTGTCGCACTTCGACCTGATGGTGGACTTCAGCGTCGACGGCGACGGCATGGCCGGCCTGTGGGGCTACAACGACGACCTGTTCGACCCCGCCACGGTCGAGGTCCTCGCCGAGCAGTTCGAGCTCCTGGTCGCCGGAGCCTGCGCCCACCCGGACCTAGCGGTCGGTGACCTCTCCCTTCCTCCCGCGCCCCGGCCCGCGGAGCCAGGGACCGGCGCCGAGGGACCGGCCGCCGTCCTCGCCGAGCGGGTGCGGCTCACCCCCGACGCGCCCGCCGTCACCACCCACGCGGGCACGCCTTCCACCGGCACCTCCACGAGCACTTCCACAGGCACCGCCACGGGCACGTCTTCCACGGGCGCCCCCTCCGCCGTCACGCTGACCTACGCCGAGCTCGACGCCCGCGCCGAGAACCTCGCGCCCGCCGTACGCAGGGGAGCAGGCCCCCCGGCCGCCGACAGTCCTGATCCGGCCGTCTGGCGATACGCCCACCTCAAGGCGGACGTCCTCGACGGCCGTACGGAGGGCGCGGGCGCCGCGCCGATCGCCGACCTCGCCTCGCGGATCGGCCTGGGCGTCGCCGACACCGTGCTCACCTTCGCCCCGCCCACGTCCGGCGCGTTCGCCGACGCCGTGCTGCTCGCACTCCTGCACGGCGCGCACCTGGTGACCGCGCCCCCCGAGGCCGCCCGTGACGCCGGACGGCTGAGGGACCTGGTCGCGGACGCCACCGTGGTGCACGCCCCGTCCGCCGCGTGGCGGCTGCTGCTCCATGAGGGCCTGCCCGCCGACCGCCCGTTCACCGCGCTCTGCGACGCGGCCACGACCCCGCCCGCTCTCGCGCGGGAACTGGCCGCCGCGATTCCCACCTGGACCCTGTACGGCGAGCACTGGGCCGCGGCCCACCGGGTCGACCCGCTCACGGAACCCCGCAGGGGCGTCCTGCTCGGCGAGGCCCTCGCCGGTACGTCGATCGAGATCGCCGACCGGACCGGGCGCCCCGGCGCAGTCGGCGTTCCCGGCGAGATCCACGTCGGCGGCACCGCCACCGGCGACCGCGGCCGCGTTCTCCCCGACGGCTCGCTGGAACTGCTCGGCCGCTTCGACCGGATGTTCACCGTCGGCGGGTTCCGGGTGGACACCGACGAGCTGGCCCGCTCCCTGGCGGGGCGGCCCGGCGTCGCCGAGGCCGCCGTCGACGTGCGCCACGACCGGCTCGCCGCGTACGTGGCGGGGGAGGGGATCGACCTCACCGAGCTCACCGCCCACCTGCCCGAATACCAGCTCCCCGGCTCCGTCACCGTCCTGGACTTCCTGCCCAGGACCGCCGAGGGCCACATCGCCCATACCGAGCTGCCCAGCCCCGAGGCCCCCGGCGAAGAGGGCGGGCACGTGCCGATCGAGGGCGGCACCGAGGAGACCGTCGCCGGGATCTGGCGCGAGCTGCTCGGCGTGGAGGAGATCGGAGCCTCCGACGGCTTCCTCGACCTCGGCGGCCACTCGCTCACCCTGGCCAGGCTGAGCCTGCGCTACGAGGTGGCGTTCGGCGTCGAGGTGGAGCTGCCCGACCTGCTGCGTCACGCGACCGTCCGCGAACAGGCGGCGCTCCTCGACGAGCGCCGCGCGCAAGCCGGCCTCGAGGGAGAGGAGGCGGCGTCATGACCTCGGTAGCCGCCAAGCCGTCACCGGACACGATCGAGGGGCCGCCGAGGACGCGGCTGGAGTCGCTCACCGGGCTGCGGTGGTTCGCCGCGTTCGGCGTGTTCTTCAGCCACGTCGCGATCCTGCTGCCCCTGCCCTACCTCAACGAGCTGTTCGTCCTCGGCACGGCCGGGGTGACGTTCTTCTTCGTCCTGTCCGGCTATGTCCTCACCTGGACGTTCTTCGACAGGGACACCGCGCCGAAGTTCTACTGGCGCCGCTTCGCCAGGATCTGGCCCTCGCTCCTCATCACCACCGTCGCGGCGGTCGCGCTGCTCGTCGGGGGCCAGCTCTGGCCCACCGAGGGCGGCACGGCGCTGGTGTGGTGGACGGTCGCGACACTGCTCATGGTGCAGGCGTGGTTCCCCGCGTCGTTCCAGAGCGACGCCGTGCCGCACACCGTCTCCTGGTCGCTGTCGTGCGAGGCGTTCTTCTACGCGGTCTTCCCGTTCGTGGTGCGCCCGATCGTGCGGCGCACGTTGCGTCAGATGGTGATGATCGCCGCCGTGCTCATCGTGATCAGCATCGGCACGCGCGTGTGGCTCTGGCTTGCCAACCCGCAGCTCACCGCCGAGAACTGGTTCACCTCCGACCTGTACTACTTCGCCACCCACTCGCCGATCTCCCGGGTCAGCGAGTTCGTGCTGGGCATCGTGATCGCCGCCGCCGTGCGCCGGGGCTGGCGCAGCCCGATCGGGTTGCGCACGGCGACCGCGATCACGGTCGGCTACTTCGCGCTGCTGTGGGCGTGGTCCTGGTCCGGCGTGTGGCAGACCGCGCTCGCCGAGACCGCCAACCGGGGCAGCATCGTGGTGTTCGCGCTGCTCATCGCGGCGGCGGCGACCAACGACCTGGCCGGGCGGCGCAGCCTGCTCAGCTCACGCCCGCTGGTGGCGCTCGGCCAGTGGTCCTACGCCTTCTACCTCGTTCACTTCCTGGTGCTCTTCCCCATCGCCAAGCACGCGTTCGGGCGGCAGTCGCTCTACGACTTCCCCGAGCCCACCTGGGCGCACCTGCCGTACGCGCTGGCGGGGCTGGTCGTCAGCGTGCTGCTGTCGTGGGGGCTGTACCGGCTGTACGAGTATCCGATCGAGAAGCGGCTGCGGGCCATGCTGCGCCGCGAGCCCAAGGCCGCCACCCCGGCACCGGGTGCGGAACCCTCGATGTGACGCGAGGGGGCACACCGCCGTCCCGCGTCTGCGGGCCTGCCCATGACGGGCCGTTCGCGGGGCCGTCGGCGGGTCACACCGGGACGTCGACGCCGCGAGGAGCGTCCTCGCGGCGGGGCAGGAGCGGGACGGCGGCGAGGACGACCACGATCATGGCGAAGGCGAACAGGAAGACGCCGTGGAAGCCGGTGATCACGTCGTCCGCGGTCTGCAGGATGAGCGTGACGACGGCGACGCCGATCGCGGCGCCGAGCTGGTTGAGCATGTAGAGCACCGAGCTGCCCTGCGCCACCAGCGGAGCGGGCAGCGTCCGGTACAGCGATCCCATCGTGGCCGCGCTGAAGAAGCCCATCCCCAGGCCCATGGTGAAGGCGGCCAGCGCGGGCCACACCTCGGGGGTCTGCGCTCCGACCCGGGTGAGGACCAGCGCGCCGAGGGCGGCCACGAGCGCCCCGGCGCAGGCCGGCCCGCGCGCGCCGATCCGGTCCGCGAGCCGTCCGGCCGGCGGCATGCTGACGGCGCCGCCGAGGCCCACCGGCGCCATCAGCAACCCGGCGGCGAGCGCGCCGTGTCCGTGCGCCTGCTGGTGGTACAGCGGCAGCGCGAACAGGGCGGCGAAGTTCGCGAGCCCGCCGAGGCCCATGATGGTGACGCTCGCCGCGAAACCCCGGCCCGCGAACAGCCGCGGGTCGATCAGGGGCGGGGTACGCCGGACGCGGAGCGCGTGGATCGTGTAGGCGGCGAGCAGGACGACGCCGGCGGCCACAGGGGTGAGCGCCTGCCAGGCGGTGAAGGCGCCCTGCTCGGCCGTCTGCGAGAGGGCCAGGACGAGAGCGGCGAACCCCGGACCGAGCAGGGCCAGGCCGAGGACGTCGAGCCGGACCCGCGACCGCTGCCGCCCGAGCGGTGGATCCGCGGGCAGCACGCGCAGGGCGAGCAGCAGGGCGACGAGGCCGACGGGCACGCTGAGCAGGAACATCCAGCGCCACGGCAGCCCTTGAAGGATGACCCCGCCCATGACGGGACCGAGGACGGGACCGAGGGAGAGGACCACGCCCATCAGGCCCATCACGCGCCCGGCGCGGTGGGGACCCGCGGCGCGGGCCAGCAGGATCAGGACGAGCGGGTCGAGGACGCCCGCGCCGACGCCCTGGACGACACGAAAGACGATCAGGCTGCCGACGTTCCAGGCCAGCCCGGAGGCGAGGGATCCGGCCAGGAACAGGGCCAGGCCCCACAGCCACAGCCGCCTGCCCCCGAACCGGTCCACGGCCCAGGTGGTGAAGGGGATGGTCGCCGTGACGGCGAGCAGAAAGCCGGTGGAGGCCCAGCCGACCGTGCTCAGCGAGGTGTCGAAGGCCCTGGCCAGGGTGCCGGTGGCGACGGCGGCCATCGTGCTGTTGAGGATGCCCAGCAGTCCGCCGAGCAGGATCACGCCGATCAGCCGCAGCAGCGCCGGATCGAGCCTGTCGTCCTGGGGTCGTGTCATGCGGTGTCCTTCGACTCGGCGGTTTCGGTGGTCGGGGCGCGGCAAACTAGACCAGCGAGTACAAATTAAGAGACCAATCAGTCTTAGTCAATCGCGTCCAGACAGATGGACTCACGAGTCTGGTCGGGTGATCGACGCGCTAGAATGCGGCCCATGAACGGAGCGGGAACCTCGGCAGGGCGGGATCTCGCCCCCGCGCGCGGACGCATCGACAAGCGGCAGGCGATCCTGGACGCCGCGTTCACCGTGTTCGCCCGCCAGGGATACGCCCAGGCCGGGGTGGATGTGATCGCCGCCGAGGCGGGCGTCGCCAAGGCCACCGTGTACAACCACTTCGGCGACAAGGAGACCCTGCTCCGTCAGGCGATCACCGCTCAGGCCGACAGGGCGCTGGCCAAGAACATGGCCGCGCTGGAGCGGCTCACCGACGACGGAGGCGAGCCGCGCGCGATGCTGGAGGAGGTCGGCCACAGCCTGCTCCGCTGTTACTGCGACGACCGCTCCTGGGCGCTGCGGCGACTCCTCGCGGCCGAGCTCAACCAGTTTCCCGACCTGCTCGACATCGTCCAAGGGCATGCGGCCGAGCGCGTCGCCCGAGCCCTGGCCGACCGGCTGGCCAGGCTCACACTCGCCGGCCGCCTGCGCGCGACCGACCCGGCCCGGGCCGCCGAACAGTTCAGCGCACTGCTCACCGGCCCGATGGAGGCACGGTCCCGGCTCGGCACCCGCGAGGTCACCGACGCCGAACTGCGGAGCGTGGCCGTCGCCGCCGTCCACACGTTCCTGCGAGCCTTCGGCCCGGACGCCGTCTAACCGAATGAGCGCGGTTCAGGCCGTGCGGGCCAGGGCGGTGGCCGTGCCGTCGATCAGCGCTTGGAGGCCGTGTTCGAAGGCGTCCTCGCCGAACGAGCCGCCGCTCTCGCGGAGCGCCGCGATCAGGGTGGCCTCCGTGCCGCCGTCGAGCAGTGCGGCCAGCGTCGCGAGCCGGTCCGGCGGGGCGTCCGGGTGTTGTCGGCGTTCGGCCTGCTCCTGCAGGACGTACCCGTTGACGTAACGGGTGAGGGCGGTGATCGTACGCAGCGCCAGAACCGGCGTGAAGCCCCGGCCGACCATGGCGGTCAGCTCCTCGTCGAACATCCTGATCGTCTCCGGGCTCAGGCTCGCGGCGTTGGCGACGAGGCGGGCGCCGTCGCGGTGGGCGAGCAGGGAGTCGCGGTACGCGCGGGCCCGGCGGGCGAGCCAGTCCTGCCAGGACTCGTCGTCGCGGGGCGGGCCCATCCCCGCGGCCAGGACGATCGCGTCGGCCATCCCGTCGAACAACTCCTGCTTGTTGCGCAGGTGCCAGTACAGGGCGGGTGACTGGACGCCCAGCTCCGAGGCGAGCCTGCGCACCGTGAGCCCGTCCAGACCGACCTCGTCGAGAAGCCGTAGCGCCGTATCGATCACCGTCTGCCGGGTCAGGCCGGCTCCTCGTTTGCTCTCTCCCATCGGTTGACACCTTAGCAGCGCTAAGGAAGCATGGCGGCGATGCACACTTAGCGCTGCTAAGGAAAGTGTGAGCATCGGTACCCCCGAGCACTTCGGGGATGCCGGTCACAGAGCCGGTCAAGAGGGGGAACCATGCCCGTCACGCGAGAACAGCGGCTGACGAGGGCGATGCTGACCTGCGGTGCCGTCGCCGGACCGCTGTTCATCCTCGTGGTCGTGATCCAGGACTACACGCGCGCGGATTTCGATCCCCGGCGGCAGCCGCTCAGCATGCTGAGCCTGGGCGACCTGGGGTGGATCCAGATCGCCAACTTCGTGATCACCGGGTTGCTGAACATCGCGTTCGCGGCGGGGCTGTGGCGGGTGCTACGTCCGGGCAACGGCGGCACCTGGGGACCGCTACTGATCGGTGGATACGGGACCGGCCTGGTCGCGGCCGGCGTCTTCCGCTTCGAACCGGCGTGGGGCTACCCGCCGGGCGCGCCGCCAGGACTTCCCGACGACCCCGGCCTGAGCTACATCCTGCATGGCGTCGCCTTCGTCCTGTTGTTCGTCTCGCTGGTCGCGGCGTGCTTCGTCTTCACCCGTTACTTCGCCGTACGGGGAGAGCGCGGGTGGGCGCTTTACTGCGCGGCCACCGGCGTGGCGCTTCTCGCTCTCTACCTGCTGGCAGGGTTGCTGTCGGATAACGGCGAGAACTCCCGGCCGTTGAGCCTGCTCCTGCGCGCCATCGCGCTCCTGGGCTGGGGGTGGGCCGCGGCCCTCGCGGCGCGGGTGCGCCGATCTCATACGCCGATCAGGTTCGGCACCGGGTGACGGAACAGGTTTGGCCGGTAAGCAGACTCCTTGGACTCGATCGTCCGGGCGCGGCCTGGTGGTGCGGTTCCTGCCTATCCGAGTTCGCGTAGCGCCGAGGCCAGGCCCGCGGCCGTGGGACGCTCCCAGAGCAGGCGGGCCGCCACCGGCCTGCGCAGGCCGCCGCGCAGGCGGCCGAGCAACGTCACCGCGAGCCGGGAGTCGCCGCCCGACTCGAAGAAGGCGTCGTGCGGGCCGATACCCGGCTCGTCCAGCACCCGCCGGAAAGCCTCCAGTACCTCCAGCTCCAGCCGGTCGCGAGGCTCGTCGGACCGGCTCGCGGCGCGGGCGGCCGAGGAGGCGAGCCTGCGGCGGTCTATCTTGCCCGCGGTGGTCAGCGGCAACTCGTCCAGCACGTGCACGGTCCCCGGCACCATGTAGCCGGGCAGCCGCCCGGCCGTCCACGCCCTGGCGTCCTTCGCCGTGACCGTCATCGCGGAGGTGGAGGTGGAGGTCGCGGTGGATCCCGAGCGGGGCGCGGGGGTGGAAACGGACGCGGCGGCGGTCCCCGAAGCGGCGGTGGAGGCGGAGGTGGCCACGTAGGCCACCAGCTGCTCGTCTTCCAGGGCCACCGCCGCGTCGTCCACGCCGGGACAGGCCCGCAGCGTCTGCTCGATCTCGCCCAGCTCGATCCGGTAGCCGCGATGCTTGACCTGGTGGTCCACCCGGCCGATGAAGTCGAGGCGGCCGTCGGGGCGCTGCCGCACCAGGTCACCGGTCCTATAGAGCCGCTCACCGCACACCGGAGGCGGCCCGCCCGGCACCGAGGGGGCCGAGGGGGATGGGCCGGTTGACGTCGAGGGGAGAGGAACATCCGCCCCCGAGAGGGGCGACCCGCATGAGGTCGAAGGGGGAGGCCCGTCCGGCGCCGAGGGGGATGGGCCGTTCAGGGCCGAAGGTGACGGTGTGTCCGGTGCCGTGGGTGGTCGTCCGGCCAGGGGGACGAACCGCTCGGCGGTCAGCGCGGGCCGCCGGTGGTAGCCGCGTGCCACGCCCGCGCCGCCGACGTGCAGCTCCCCGGGCACCCCCCACGGCGCGACGCGTCCGGCGGCGTCCAGCACCAGCGCGTACGCCCCCGCCATGGGCAGCCCGATAGGCGGTACGCCCTCGCCGGGCGAGCAGTCGGCCAGGGTCGCGATGACGGTCGCCTCGGTCGGCCCGTAGGCGTTGACCATGCGCCGGCCGGTGCCCCAGCGCTCCACCAGGTCGGGAGTGCACGCCTCACCGCCGGTGACCAGCACCCGCAGGGCGGGCAGCGGGTCGTCGCCGGGCAGCGTCGCGATCACCGAGGGGGGCAGCAACACGGCGTTCACCTCGCGCTCCGACAGGCACCTGCTCAGCGCCCGGCCGACGAGGATGTTCCCCGCCTCCGGCACGCACAGGGTGCCCCCGGAGACCAGCGTGGTGAACACCTCCCACACCCAGGCGTCGAAGGTCGGCGGCGCGAACTGCAGCAGCCGTACCCCGGGGCCGATCCCCAGCTCGGGGGCGAGGGCCATGACCAGGTTGCACGCGCCGGAGTGCTCGAGCAGCACCCCCTTGGGCAGGCCGGTCGAGCCCGAGGTGTAGATCATGTACGCGAGGTCGTGGGGCCCGGCAGGGCCGGGCGGAGTCTCCTTGGCGAGGGCATGCCGGTTGGACGGCCCGGGGACGAGACGGTCGAGGGGAACGGGATCGCGTCGGTCGAGGTCGAGGCGGCGCCCCCCGCCCTCGGGCAGGCCGCCGAGGATCTCCCCGGTGCTCACCAGGACGGCCGCCGCCGCGTCGGACAGCAGATACTTCAGCCTGGGGGCCGGTTGGGACGGGTCGAGAGCGAGGAACGCGCCGCCCGCGTACAGCACCCCGGTCACGACCGTGACCAGGCGGGCCGAGCGCGGCAGGCAGATCGCGGCCACGGTGCCGGGGCCCACCCCCTCGGCCGCGAGCCATCCGGCCAGCTCGCGGGCGCGTTCGTCCAGCTCGCGGTAGGTGAGCCGCTCGTCGTCCCCGTCCACGGCCGTCACCTCTGGGGTGCGCCGGGCCTGGGCGGCGATCAGCGCGGCCAGGGTGGAGCCCGGGGAGTCCAGGTCCACCGCCGCGGGCGGGCCCGCGATCGGTCCTGAGCGGTCGTCGAGTGGCAGGTCGAGCACCGGGCGCGCGGGGGAGCGGGCCATCTCGCCGAGCAGCCGGGCCAGGCGGGCGGCCATCAGTTCGATCGTGGCGTGGTCGAAGACGTCGGTGGCGTACGTCAGCGTCGCCCGGAACAGGCGGCCGTCCTCGGCGCTTTCCCCGGCCCCTCTTCCTTCTCCGTCCCCGTTTCCCCGGCTTTCGCCGTTCCGGGTTCCTGTCCTGTCCGGTGTTTTCGCGGTGAGACGCAGGTCCAGGTCGCAGGCCGTACGCCGGGCGGCGGGCTCCTCGTCGCCGAGCGGTTCGAGGCGCAGGCCCGCCGCCTCGTGCGAGGCGGGAGAGGGTACGACGCCGTACGCCACGTCGAACAGCGCACCCCGGCTGGGGTCACGGGGCGGCGCGACGGCGGAGACCAGGTCCTGCAGGGGCAGCCGGTGCCGCCAGGCGTCGTCCGCGGCCCGCCCCAGCCGGGCGGAGAGGGTGGCGAGGTCCGGGTCGCCTGACAGGTCCACCGGCAAGGGGAGAAGGTCGTCCAGCGGTCCGGCCGTCCCGGCGAACTCGTTCGGCTCCCCGCCGAGCAGCCCCGAGACACGCCCCGGGGCGTGCGCGCCGATCGTGAAGCGCTCCTGGCCCGAGCAGCGCGACAGCAGGACGGCGAACGCCGCGAGCACCGCGAGGGAGGGGGAGGCCGGCTCGGACGGCACGGCCACCTCGAAGCGGTGCGTCCCGCCCGCGCCGGAGCGGCGCCCGGGGCGGGGCCGGTCGGTGGCCGTCTCCAGCGGCGGCACGTCCTGCAGCGCCTCGCGCCAGAACTCCCGCCTGTCGTCGCCCGTCGCCCCGGGACCACTGTCCGAGACCGCCGCGGTGTCGGCGGGCGCGGCGTCCCGGCCGCGAACGGGCGCCGAGTCCCGGGCGCCGGGAAACGATGCCGACGGGTCAGGGGCCTTCGCGTTGGGAGCCTTCGCGTCCGGACGGGGGAAGTCGTCCCTGCCGGGCACGCGGGGCGTGCCGGGCAGGCGCGGGGAGTCGTCTTCGACCCGGGCCCGGTACAGCTCGGTCAGGTCGGCGGCGAGCACCGCGACCGAGCCCTCGTCCGCGACGCACGGGTGCATGCGCACCACGAGCACGTGTTCCTCGGGGCCGAGCGCGAGCAGGGAGGCGCGCGCCAGCGGCCCGGTCACCGGGTCGAACGGCCGGGACTCCACCTCGGTCAGCGCCGCGCCGAGCTTCTCCGGCTCGACCGGCACCCCCCGGGGCGCGGGCAGAGCCCCGGCCGACACCACCGGGCGAGGCCCGTCGCTACGGGTGGGCAGGGTCCAGCGCAGCACCTCGTGCCGCGCGGCCAGGTCGCCGAGCGCCGAGCCCAGCGCCCTCTCGTCGAGAGGGCCGGTCAGCCGCAGCCGCAGGGAGATCCCGTCGGGTACGGCGTCGCCGCGGATGCGGTGTTCCAGCCAGGCCCGTTCCTGGGCGGGCGAGAAGAGTCTCACGGGGTGCCTCCGGGCAGGTTGAGACGGAGCCAGTCCAGCTCCTGCTCGATCATGCTCTGGAAGTTCGCGGGGGAGATCATCGAGTACGGCATGTGCGCCTCGCCCCAGTAGCTGACCAGCCGCACCTTCTTGGCCTGCCTGGCCAGCGCGGTGTACATCTCCTCCGAGCCGGTGTGGGTCAGGTAGTCACGCTCGCCGTGCAGCATGAGCACCGGCGTCTTGATCTTGCCCGCGTGCAGGAGCGGGCTGTTGCGCACGTACCTCTGCGGGTCCTCCCACGGCGGCTTGCCCAGCCCGAACTCGAACGCGGGGTCCTCGATGTAGGCGGGCGCGAACCACTCCTGCGCGCGGGGCGTGTAGCGGAAGCGGGAGTCGAACACGCCGTAGCTGCTGATCACGTCGGAGAAGCCGGAGATCGCGATCGCCGCCTTGAAGCGGTCGGTCTGCGTCACCAGGCTGTGCACGTTGTAGGAGCCGAAGGAGTGTCCCAGCACCGCGAGCCGCTTCGGGTCGGCCACGCCCTCGTCGATCGCGGCGTCCACCGCGTTCATGATCGGCTTGGTGGGCCAGGTCATCGGCTCGGCCGCGGCCTTGCCTTGAGGGCGGGGTATGGAGGGGACGAGCACGGCGTAACCCTCGGCCGCGAGGAACTGCAGGGTGAGGTAGCTCGGGTTGTTCACCTGGAACTCCGGCACGTCCTCCAGGGTGGAGACGATCCTGGTGCCGTACACGTTGACCACGAGCGGGTGGCGCTGCCCGTCGCGGTGGTCCGGTGGCAGCAGCAGCGCGCCGGTGAGCTTCTCCCCGTCAGCCCCCTTGTAGGTGATGAGCTCGCGTTTCGGAGGGGTCACCTGGGCGAGGTGGCCGTTCAGCGAGAGCCGCTGGGTGTGGCGGCCCGCCTGGGAGGTCCACAGCGCGGTGCCCTGGTCGCCGCCCGCGCCGAAGACCGCGGTGCGGCTCGCGGGGGAGTATCCGGCGACGCCCGCCTCGGGGTGCGGCAGCGGGAGCGGGGTCAGCACGGGTGAGGCGCCGGGCGCCAGCTCGTACAGGCCGCCCTTGGCGTCACGGGCGAGCACCACGGGGAAGTCGCGGTCGAGGCGTGGGTTGGCCGGCTCGGCCCCTCCCCGGTCGGTGGGCCGCACGCCGTTGCGCTTGACGCCGTCGTCCAGCGGCCAGGCCAGCTCCGCCAGCGGCGCGGCGCCGCCCGTGTTCAGGTCGCGCGCCTTTCCGGTACGCGGGTCGATCAGCCAGGCGCGCCCGTCGGCCACGCCCAGCACGCCGCCGGGCACAGGTACCAGCTCCAGCGGCGGGACCTTGAACCGCGAGGTGAGGTCGCGCGGCGCGGCGGCCGGGTCGGCGGGGTCGAACGCCCACCAGTCCTGGCGGGCCATCGGGTTCACAGCATCGACGACCTTTGATCCGCGCACCAGCGGGGTTCCGGCGCCCCACAGCAGGCCCGTCGCGACGAGCCGGTCGGCGGCGAGCGGCGTGGCTTTTCCACCGGTGGAGGGTACGAGGTAGGCGGTGAACGGGTCGGGCGTCTCGGGGGTGGTCTTGCCGACGACGAGCAGCCGGGAGCCGTCGGCGGCCCAGCGAGGCTGCACGGTGACCGAGGGGTTCGGCACCTCGGTCACCACGCGCGGCTGCCCGCCGGAGGCGGAGGCGATCGCGAGCTGGGTGCGCCGTTCCAGAACACGCTTGAGCTGCCCGGCGACCGCCGGGGTGGGGCCGAGGTCGTCCACCCGGGCGATGAGGCGTCCGGTCGGATCGGCCACCAGGTTGCCCGCCGTGTAGGTACGGGCAGGGCCCGCCGAGGTGAGCTTCCCGGTGACGGCGTCGATGACGGCGATCTCCTCGTCCAGCTTGTCCTCGCTCTGGGCGGTGGAGCTGTCGAGCACCGAGGCGGTGGCCTCCTTGCCCTTCTCGACCTTCGCCCACTGCTTCGGGGCGACGCGCTGGGCCTCCAGCCATTGGCCGTACTCCAGCGCCCAGCGGCCGGCGTTCACCATCGGAGCGATCACCCGCCGCTCGTCCAGCCACTGGATGAGGTAGCCCGAGGCGTTCGTCATCGTCTGCACCCCGCGCGGGGTCAGCTTGCGGGTCTCGCCCGTCTCGCGGTCCCACACGTGCAGGAACACGTCGTCGCCGCCCCGGGTGGAGGCGAAGGCGAGCATGCGCCCGTCGGGCGACCACACCGGGTTGTAGTGGCCGGTGCCGTCCTTCGCGCCGTGCGTCACGTCGCGCGCCGGACCCTGGCCGTCGACTATCCAGATGTCCGCGCGCTCGTTTCCGTCGACAAATGATGCCCCATATCTGCTCGACTCGCTCGGGCCGCGTTTCACGACCACCGCCACCGCTTTACCGTCGGGGGACGGCACGACCTGACCGAGTTTCTTCGTGGTCATGAAGTCCTGCATCGCGAACGGCCGCGCGGTCCCCGCGGCGACGGATCGTTCCACCACCGGGGAAGCCGGTGGGGAAGCACCTCCCACCAGGGCGGCGGCCGTGAGCAATGACAGGGCGAGCTTGACACGTAGAACCATGGGAGGACGATAACCATGTCACCGGAAACAGGAAAAAACGCTCGGACGGGTCTCCGGAAGGCGGCCTATAATCCCGCCCTCGCCTTAATCGGGACGGTACGCGGGTTAATCGAGGCCGCCCCGCAGGTAATCGGGCCCGCCGGTAATCGAGCCATCCCGCCGGCGAGATGACTTCTGCCGGAAAATTCTCCGAGGAATGGGAAGTTCCTAAATGACTGATGTCGATCTGGCCGATGCCGATCTGCACGTCGGCGACAGACCCCACGAGGTCTTCCGCCATCTGCGAGACAACGACCCGCTCTACTGGAATCCCGACGGCAAGGAGCCCGGCTTCTGGTCGGTCACCCGCTACGAGGACTGCGTGAACGTCCAGAAGGACCCGCAGACCTTCAGTTCCAACCAGACCAACACCCTCGGCCCGCATCGCAACACCGGTGACCAGGGGTCCGGGAAGATGATCAACACGACGGACCCGCCCCGCCACACCGAGCTGCGCAAGCTGGTCAACAAGTGCTTCACCCCCCGGGCGATCGCCGCCCTGGAGCCGTACCTGCGCTCGGTCGTCAAGGACGTGTTCGCCGACGCGCTGGAAAAGGGAGAGTGCGACTTCGCCACCGTCGTGGCGGCCCTGCCCGTCGCGGGCATCTCCGCGCTGCTCGACGTGCCGCGCCAGGACTGGGACCTGATGCTCAGGCTCACCTCCACGGCGTTCGGCTCGCACGACAGCGAGTACCAGATGACCTCCGACGTGCGCGCCAACGCCGCCCAGGCGCACGGCCAGCTCCTGCTGTACTGCCAGGGCCTGGTGGAAAAACGCCGCAGGTCGCCCGGCGACGACATCGTCAGCCTGCTCGCCCGCTCCCAGGACGCGGGGGTGCTGAGCGAGGAGGAGTGCCTGCTCTTCTTCGACGTGCTGATGCTCGGCGGCAACGAGACCACCCGGCACGCCGCGGTCGGGGGACTGCTCGCCTTCATGGAGCACCCCGACCAGTGGGACCGGCTGCGCAAGGAACCCGAGCTGGTGCCCAACGCGGTGGGCGAGCTGCTGCGCTGGACCTCGCCCAGCCGCCACGTGCTGCGCCGCGCGGCCCGCGAGACCGAGCTGCACGGCAAGACCATTCACGAGGGCCAGGACGTCGTCATCTGGCACACCTCCGCCAACCGCGACGAGCGCGTGTTCGACTCTCCCGAGGTGTTCGACGTCGGGCGTCCGCGCAGTTCCCGCAGCGGGCACGTCGCGTTCGGCTCCGGCCCGCACTTCTGCCTGGGAGCCGCTCTCGCCGAGCTGGAACTCACCGTCTTCCTGGACGAGCTCGCGAACTCGGTGTCGGGGGCGGAACTGCTCGGCCCGCCCGACTATCTGCGCTCTCCCGTCATCAACGGTGTCAAGCACGTCCAGGTTCGGCTCCATCCCATGGGGTAGAAGCGTCGACCATGAACTCACTCACCTGGGATCAGGTCCACGCGCGGCGGCTGGCCCGCCATCACCTCGTGAAACCCGTCTCCGGCGACCTGCGCAAACCCGTGCGCGACGTGTGCGGGGTGCAGTCGCAGGTCGCCGCCGCGGCCGAGCTGGCCATCGGGGCACGGGTGAAGGACGCCACGCAGGAGCAGGTGCGCGCGGAGCTGTACGACAAGAAGCGCCTGGTCAAGACGTACAGCCTGCGCGGCACCCTGCACGTGCACGCCGCCGACGAGCTGGCACTGTGGATGGCCGCGATGCGCTGGAAGCCCTACTGGCGCGCCAAGGACAGCTGGCACGCCCACCACGGGCTCACCGCCAAGCAGGGCGAGGCGTTCGTCGACGCGGTCCGTGACGCGCTGGACGGCGAGTGCCTGACCCGCGAGGAGCTGGCGAAGGAGGTCTCCGGACGTGTCGGAGCGTGGGCGAAGGACAAGCTCGCCTCCAACTGGGGCGAGTTGCTGCGTCCCGTCGCCTACCTCGGCGTGCTCTGTTTCGGGCCGGTACGCGGAGCCAAGGTCACCTATGTCAGGCCCGACCGGTGGGCGGGGCTGAAGACCGAGGTGAAGGACCAGCCGGACCCCGAGGAGTCGGCGATGGAGATCGTGCGCCGCTATCTGCGCGCGTACGGTCCCGCCACCCACCAGGACCTGGCCCGCTGGTTCGCGCTCAGACCGCCCGAGGCGCGTGAGGCGCTGGAGTCGCTCGGCGAGGAGGTCGCCCAGGTCGAGGTGGAGGGACGCAAGGCGTACGTCCTCGCCGCCGACGAGGGCCGCTGGCCGTCCGACCCGAGCTGCGTGCGGCTGCTGCCGCAGTACGAGGCGTACGTTCTCGGCAGTGGTCCCAAGGAGGTCGTCGTGCCCAAGGACACCGCCGCTCGCGTCTTCGAACACGGCAGGGGCAGGTACGAGGGCGCGGTCGCTCACCAGATCATGCTCGTCGACGGGGTCGTGGCCGGGATGTGGGAGCGCAAGGAGAAGGGCGGCAAGGTCGAGATCAAGTTGGAGTCGTTCGTCAAGCTCGACTCCGGCCAGAGCGGGGAGCTGGAGAAGGAGGTCGAGCGCGTCGGCCGTTTCTACGGCGCCGAGGCCACCCTGTCCATGGGGAAACTCGTCGGCAAGAAACGCTGAGCTCCTCCCGGGGCACTCCCGGCCGGGAGTTCGGCGGAACTCGTCCCCGGCCGACTCAGCGGCAGGCGCCGAGATCCTCCCGTATCGCGCGCAGCATGGTGCGGCGCTGGGTGTGGATGAAGAAGTGCCCGCCCGGCAGCAGCCGCAGCCGGAACGCCGCCCCTGTCTGCGTGCTCCACGCGCTCAGGCCCGCCGCCGTCGTGGTCGGGTCCCCGTTCCCGCCGAACACCGAGATCGGGCAGGCGAGCGGTGGCTCGTCCTCGTGGACGTAGGACTCGGCGGCGTTCAGGTCCGCCCGCAGCACCGGCATGATGAGGCTCATCAGCTCCGCGTTGCCGATCACTTCCGGGGGGATGCCGTCCAGCCGGTGCAGCACCCGCATCAGGTCCTCGTCACCGAGCTGCCCGAGCCGTGGCATGCCGTCACGGACCTGGGGGGCGTTCCAGCCCGACACGAACAGCCGTCCGGGGCCAGGCAACCCGCGCGAGCGCAGCCGTCGTGTGACCGTGAACGACACCAGTGCGCCCATGCTGTGCCCGAACAGCGCGAACGGCAGCGCCTCCAGGCGTGACAGCCCGTCGATCACCGGGTCGACGATCATCGACAGTTTGTGCCTGGGCTTCTCGGAGATGCGGGTCTCCCTGCCCGGCGAGCGCACCGCCCACAGTTCCACGTCACCGGGGAGCAGGTCGGCCCAGCCGCGGAACGTCGTGGCGCCGCCTCCGGCGTTGGGCACGCAGACCAGCCTCGCGCGGGGCCGTTCCGGCCGGTGCAGCGGCACCAGCCAGCTCGCGGGATGAACCGCGGCGCGCGTCGAGGTCGTCGTCGAGGTCACTGAGGTCATGGAAGTCGCAGAGCTCGCAGAGGTCGCAGAGGTCGGGGAAACGGTCATCGCGGAACCGCCAGGGATCGTGCGGAGTCCCGGGCCCGCTCGCAGGCGGCGACCAGGTCCGTGAGGGACTCGGGGGGGAACATGTGCGCCGCGTCGCCGGGCCGGTACATCCTTTCCGGCCTCAAACACGACTCGATGAGCAGCCCGTCCGCGCCGTACGCCGCGGCCGCCAGCGAGGCCGGGGCGACCAGCGAGGCCGAGCCGGTGCTGTGACTGGGGTCGAAGACCACCGGCAGGTCGGTGCGGGCGCGCAGTGCGGCGATCGCCCCGAACCCGGGCTGCGGCGGGGTTCCCGAGGCGCCCGCGCAGAGCACCACGGCGTCGTTGCCCCGGGTGAGGACGAACTCCGCGGCCCGCAGCCAGTCGTTCAGGCTCGCCCGAGGCCCCCGCATCAGCAGTACCGGCCTGGGCTGGGCGCCCAGCTCGGCGAGGAGCGGGCGGTTGTCCAGCTGCCGCCCGTCCACCTGCAGGCAGTCGGCCACCTCGGCGACCGCCTCCACCTCGCGCGGGTCGCACACCTCGGTGATCACGGGGATGGCCGCCGCCCGCCGGACCTCCGCGAGCGCCTCCAGGCCACGCCTGCCCTTGCCGGGGAAGTGGTAGGGGCTGCTGCGCGTCTTGGAAAGCCCGGCCCGCAGGGCGTGCGCCTTCTGCGCCTTGACCGCCAGGGCCGTCTCGACCGTGTCCTCGGCCGACTCCAGCGCGCACGGCCCCGCCGCCCACCACAGCCGATCTCCCCCCACCACCCCGTCGCCGATCGCCACCTCGCTCGGTGCCACGCCGCTTTCCCGCCGTACCAGCCAGTGGCCCTCAGGGGTCGGGTGACGGGCCAGCACCGCGGGCGAGGTGGGTACGCGGGCGAGGGACTCGTCGCCGCTCACCACGACGAAGACCCGCCCGGCCAGCCTGACCGGCCAGGCGGCGACGTCCTCGTGCGCCCCGGCCAGCGCCGCCACCTCCTCGGCGACCTCGGCGGAGGTGCCGGGCCGGAGTTCGATCAGCACGCCGGGACCCCGGCGTCGATCTCCTTCCGCCAGGCCACGATGCTCGCGCTCAGCGCGGCGACGTCGGGCCCGTGTCGCAGTACCCCGGTCGTCACCGGCAGGACGGCACGTCCGGGAGCCTCGGCGGCGACGGCGAGAAGGTCGTGGGTCTCGCGTCCGGCCCTGCCCAGGCCCGGCAGTTCCACGACCGCCGACGGCATGCGGGCCACCAGGTCGGTCGCCTCCTCGCGGCCGGCCCCGACCACGGCCGCGGCGGCCACGCCGTGCTCGTCGTTCCACTCCCGCACCTCGTCGGCGGTGCTTTGCGCGACGGTGCGCGACCCTGTCACGGCGCCCTGGACCCCGCCGGCCGTGTGGTTGGAGGTGCGGACGAGCACCATGACCAGGGTTCCGCTGTCACGGGCCCTGTGCAGCAGGGGATCGAGGGCGGCGAAGCCCATGAACGGGTTCGCCGTCACCGCGTCCCCGCCCAGCACGCTGCCGGGACCGAGGTAGAGGTCGGCGTAGGAGTCCATCGTGTCGTCGGCGTCGCACACCTTCGCGTCCAGCACGGCGAGTGAGCCCCGCTCGTGCACGCCGTCGACGACCTCGCGCAGCAGGTCCGTGCCCGAAGTGCCGAAGCGGGTGAAGAACGGGACCTGGATCCGGTAGACGGACACCCGCTCGCCCGCGGCCTCCAGCACCACCCCGCACATCCGCCGGGCCCCGTCCACGTCGTCGTCCATCCTCCACGCCTCCAGCCACTTGGGGGAGGGGGCGATTCCCAGGCAGAGGGCGGATCGGGTCTTGAGCAGGTCGGTCCATATCGGTACGGCAGCCATGGGCCCATTGCACACGCTCGCGCCGGGGGCCGCGCCGGGCCCGCTCGCGGGCGGGGTTTCGTCGGCTAAAATCTCCGGCCCGCGTTTTGTTGATCTACATCGTAAAGGCGCCCGGCGGGAACACGGACCGTCTCACCGGCGTACCCGAGCGGTCCGTGTTCCCGCCGACGACGGACCGCGGCTCACGGGCCGCGGCGCGCGCCTTCCCTGGACGGGGTCAGATCGACGAGGTAGCCGGAGGCGCCGAGCGCTCCTGGCTCTTCCACAGTCGCGCGGTCTCGCGCACGTAGCTGCGGTAGTCGCGCGGCGCGTGGCCAAGCAGCCGGGTCACCTCCTGGACCTGCGCCGGATCGGTCGGGAACTCCGCGTTCTTCAGCAGGACGAAGCTCGAGATCCAGTCCTCGAGCTTCTGTGCGGCGAGCCGCTTGCCGAAGATCGCCTGCCACTCCCCGTCGCCGTCCACGTAGGTCACCGGACGCCCGAGTTCGGCCGCCCAGATCTCGGCGGCCTCGGCCCCGGTGAACGACTCGGGCCCGATCAGGGCGTACTCGCCACTCGGGAAAGCGGGATCGATGAGCGCGGTCGCCGCCAGCTCGGCCATGTCTCGCAGGTCGATGCGGTTCGATCGCTTGATCGGCGTCGGGTAGACGCCGTTCAGGATGTCTTCCTTGAAGATCTCGTCGTTCTGGTTGTAGTTGCTGAGAGCGATCACGACGGGGTTCGCCGTCGACGCCGCGAAGGCGGTGCTGACCTCGATCTTGCCGCGGTAGGCGGGCATGCTCTCCACGAACGCGGCTCTCATCTGGGGGTCGCTGATGTGCGTGCCGGCGAGGACGAGCCGGATCCCGGCCTCCTCGCCCGCTCGTACGAACGACGTGCCCAGTCGCACCTCGTCCGGCTCGTGCGGGGGGACGTAGAAAGCGGCCTGGACGCCCTTCATGGCACCGCGCACCGCGTCGGGGTCGCCGAGGTCGCCCACGTGGCGCTCGACGTGCGCGGGAAGGTGTGCGGCGCGCTTTTCGTCGCGCACCAGCACTCGCGCGTCGGTACCGCGTCTGAGCACCTCTTCGAGCACCAGGCTGCCCACGGTGCCCGTGCTCCCGACGATAAGAACCTTGGTCATCGCTCTTCCTCCAGCGATCTGCTGTCCCACTTCGCCGTCCGGCCGCCGTGGGCGATGCGTTACGTTGAACATACTTCATTGAATGATAATCAATCAAATGCCGATGGGCGTTCTCCGTGACCGGGCGGGGGACGATCGTGGAATACGCTGATGACAGGCCGAGCCGGCGTCGCGAGGAGGGGAATGGACGTGACCCAGTCCGTCGTGGGCAAGCCGCCCACCCGGCGGCAACTGGCCGCTCAGGAGACGCGCCGGAAACTGCTGGAAGCCGCGCTGGAGAACTTCTCCAGGCGCCCCTACGCCGACGTCACCGTCGCGGACATCGCCCGTTCGGCCGGGGTCGCCCACGGGCTTCTGTCCCACCACTTCAACGGCAAGGAGAACCTCTACGCGGAAGTCGTAGGCGTGATCGACCAACGGCTCCGCGCCGCCGCGAAGATCGGCTCCGACGGGCCCGTCGTCGAGCGGCTCCGCCGCCACCTCGCCGCCCATCTGAGGTTTCTGGCCGAGAACGAGGACGCCGCCCTGAACCTCATCCTGCGGCGTGCGGACACCACCGACGCGGCCTGGAAGGCCTTCGAGACGACGAGCCAGGAGGGAATCCGTGCGATCTGCGGGTTACTCGGCCTCGACGCGGACGCGCCGGCGCTCCGGCTGACCATGCGCGGGTTCAGCGCCGCCTGCGACGAGACGGCCCTGGTCTGGCTGAGAAGCGGTCGTCCCTACGAGATCGAGGCGCTGGTCGACGTCTTCGTCGCCTTTCTGACGGGCGCGATCCGGGCCGCCTGTGACCTCGCGCCGGCACCCGTGCTGCGTGAGGCTCTCGAGGTCCTTCAGTCCGAGGTCTCCGACGGCTGAAGCGGTCGAGCGGGTGATTTCACGGTCGCATGTCCTCAAAGAGCATGCGGCGCTGATCGAGGTATCCCTTCCGGATCTCCATGATCGCTCGCTAGCCTGAAGTGGTGAAAACAGGCGTCAACGTACTGAACTTCGGGCCGGGCACCGATCCAGGGGTGCTGCGCGGCTGGGCACGGACTGTGGAGGGGCTGGGCTTCGACCTCCTCATGGTCTCGGACCATGTCGCGATAACCCCCGATGTCGCCGAGCAGTACCCGCCGCCGTTCTACGAGCCCTTCACCACCCTGTCCTGGCTGGCCGGGGTGACCGACGGGATCCGGCTCGGCACCACGGTGCTCATCGTGCCGTACCGCCACCCGCTGCTCGTCGCCCGCATGGCGGCCAACCTCAACCGGCTCAGCGGCGGGCGGCTCGTCCTCGGCGTGGGCGTCGGCTGGGCGCGGCAGGAGTTCGAGGCGCTCGGGGTTCCGTTCGAGCGACGCGGGGCGCTGACCGACGATCACCTCCGGGTGATACGCGCCGCCTGGGAGAACGACGAGGACTACCAGGCCGGGCGGATACCGATCTGGGTCGGCGGCAACGGCGACGTGGGACTGCGCCGGGCGGTGCGTCTCGGGGAGGCGTGGCACCCGCTCCGCCTCACCCTGGAGCGGATGCGCGAAGGGCTGGACCGGCTGAAGGTCCTCGCGGACGAGGAACGGCGCCCGGTACCGGGCTTCGCACCCCGCATCGTCCTGCGGCTCACGCAGGCCCCGATCACCGCTCCGGGACGTCTCGCCGGCGAGGGCACGATCGACCAGGTCATCGACGACCTCGAACAGCTGCGTCTGCTGGGCGCCGACAGTGTCGTGCTCGATCCGTTCAACGGCGACCCGCAGGAGACGCGCCACCCGGAGGTGGCCTGGCAGGCGCTCGCGACCGTGGCGGCCCACTGGGATCTGAACACTCATCGACCACGAACAGGACGATCATGACGCACGACGACGAGAAGCATCTCCGCAGGGCGATCGAACTCGCCGCCGGGGCGCGAGCGACCGGAGACGCCCCTTTCGGGTCGCTACTGGTGGGTCCGGACGGCACGATCCTCGCCGAGGACCACAACACGGTTCTCAGCGACCGCGACATCAGCGCCCACCCCGAGCTGAAGCTGGCCAGGTGGGCGGCCCGCGAGCTCACCCCCGACGTCGCGGCGGCCACGACCATGTACACCAGCTGCCAGCCCTGCCCCATGTGCGCGGGCGCCATCGAACGGTCCGGCCTCGGCCGCGTCGTGTTCGCGCTCTCCAACGAGCAACTCGCGAGCCTCAAGCCGGGAGGCGGCTGGCCGCACGTGTC
Source organism: Streptosporangium sp. NPDC049046 (assembly GCF_040649155.1). Lineage (NCBI taxonomy): Bacteria > Bacillati > Actinomycetota > Actinomycetes > Streptosporangiales > Streptosporangiaceae > Streptosporangium > Streptosporangium sp. NPDC049046. Next base: position 31,052 of record NZ_JBEZEZ010000037.1, read on the forward strand.
CCAGGAGGGCCCGGCGCTGTTCGACGAGGCGCGCGTCCCGGTCGAGGGCTACTACACGTAAAAACGGGTAGCCGCGTGCGCTCTGGCTCACCCCTCGGTGGGCCAGGCGCGCAGTGCCGTCTCGGCGACCCGCAGCAGATCCTCCCTGGCGCAGCCCGCGGCCGCCTGTACCGCGAGGCCGTCGGCGAGGGTGGTGACGAAGCGGGCCAGGTCCGCCGGGTCACAGCCGCCGGGCAGGTCGCCCTCCTCCCTCGCCCGTGACAGGCGCGCCCGCAGTGCCGCCTCTCCGGCCTGCCTGTGCGCCACCACCTCGCTCCTGATCTGCTCGGCCTCCGGCGCGCACGCCTGCACGCAGCGGATGCTGAGGCATCCGAGGGGGGTGTCGGGGCCGGTGGTCAGCTCGATCACGCCGTACACCAGGCGTTCGACGACCTCTCGTGCCCGGGGCGCCTCCAGGGCGCGGACGGTGAACGCCCCCGGACCGTTGACATAGCGGTCGAACACCCTGCGAAACAGCTCCTCCTTGTTGCCGAAGGTGCCGTAGAGGCTGGGACGGTTGATGCCCATGGCCGCGGTGAGATCCGATATCGCCGTTCCCTCATAGCCCTGGCTCCAGAAGACCTCGAGTGCCCGGTCCAGGGCGTTCTCGGGGTCGAACGCGCGCGGGCGCCCTCCTGGCATGCGCACCTCCCTAGTTTCTTACCGATCGATACGTTACCCCGTTGACGAGCCGATCCGCTCCGAGCTAGTTTTTTACCGATCGATACTTAACTCGTGAAGGGGGACCATGAGCAGATCACCCGCCGGTCCGATCCGTATCGGCGTCGTCGGCGCCAGCCCTGACCGGGGCTGGGGAACGGCAGCTCACCTACCGGCCCTGGCAGGCTTGGGGGAGTACGCCGTCACCGCGGTCGCGACCACCAGACAGGACAGCGCCCGCCGCACCGCCGCCGCGTTCGGAGTCCCGCACGCCTTTGCCGGCGCCGCCGAGCTGGCCGCCCACCCGGACGTGGACGTGGTCGCCGTGACGGTCAAGGCGCCCGACCACGCCGAGGCGATACGGGCCGCGCTCGACCACGGCAAGCACGTCGTGTCCGAGTGGCCGCTGGGGGTGAACCTGGCCGAGGCCGTCGAACTGGCCGAGGCGGCGACCGCCGCGGGGGTCGTCCACGCGGTCGTCCTCCAGGGATTTCACTCCCCGGCTGCGGGCTTCGTCAGGGATCTGATCGCCGAGGGCCGGATCGGACGGATGGAGTCGATCACCATCGTGGCCGACGGCGCCCCGCTCGGCGGGAGCCGTATCCCGCGCGACCTCGCCTGGAGCACCGACCCCGCCGCGGGGATGAACCTGCTGACCGTGATGGCCGGGCACGTCCTGGCGACGGTCGAGCATCTGGCGGGTCCGCTGACGGAGATATCCGCTTCGCTCACCCATCCTTATCGTGAGGTCGTCGTGGCCGGGACGGACCGGTCGATCCCCAGCGGGGTGCCCGGTCACGTAACCGTTCACGGACGCCTGGAGAGCGGCGCCGCGGCCGTGGTGAGCATATCCGGGGGCAACGCGCCGGGGCCCGACGGCTTCCATCTCAGGATCACCGGGAGCGAGGGCGCGCTGACCATCACCCCCACACAGCCCGGAATGTACCCGCACTGGGCCGACTGGACGGTGACCCGTTCGGCCGCCGACGGCACCCGCGCCGAGCCGGTCGTCGCGGGCCGCCCCACGCGCCAGGACGTTCCCGGCGACACCCTCGCGAGTCCACCCGTGCTCGTGCCTGTCGCCGTGCACGCCAACGCCCCCATGCCTGCGCCCACGCCCGCCGTCAAAGCCCTCGCCCACGCCTCTGAGCCCTCACTCGCCAACGTCCCCCCTGGCCCGCCCGCGAACGTCGCCGCCCTCTATCTGGAGGTCGCCCGCGCGATCACCGAGGAACGCGAGGCGTACCCCTCCTTCCACACCGCCGTGCGCCAGCACCGCGTGCTCGCCGCCATCGAGAACGCCTCGCGGACCGGCGTCCGCCAGACACTCGCCTCATAGGCACCCAACGCCGGACAGGGACCGGCCGGCGGCGCGTGTGCTGAGTTCGTACGAGAACGCACTTCCCTCACTGGACAAGTGAAGGCCGGGGACTCCGCTGAGCCTGGATCTGGCTACCAGTGGGCCGGTCGGGTGAGTGACGGCGGCAGCGAGGTCCGGGCGTCGCCCTTGGCGGCGTCCAGCTGGGACTGGATGAGGAAGATGCTCCCGGTGAGGTCGGCGCCCGAGAGGTCCGCGTCCCGCAGGTCGGCTCCGATGAGGTCGGCCGTCCTGAGGTCGGCGCCCCTCAGATCGGCCCCGATGAGGTAGGCCCCCCGCAGGTTGGCGCCCCGCAGGTCGGCGCCCTTCAGCTTGGCCCCGATGAGGTCGGCGCCCCTGCGGTCCTTCTTCTTCCCGCGCCCGGCCTCGGCGCGTACGAGCTCGCTCGCGCGCAGCAGCAGGGCGTTGACCTCCCGCCGGTGTGCCGCCACGTCCAGCCGTGCGAGCGCCTCGGGGGTGTCGCGGGTGAGGCGTTCGGTCCTCTCCAGGGCGAGGCCGAGCTCATCGTGGATGGAAAGGGCCGGTCGCAGGGTGAGCGCCTCGGTCAGGTACCAGAGCAGCTCGTGGAGGTCGCGCATGACCGGGAACACCTCGGCCATCCGCTTCGCGGTCTGTGGCGCCCGCCGCCAGTCCTGCCCGCCGAAGGTGACCTGGGAGACCTTCTGCCCGGCGCCGAAGCAGTCGTAGACGGTGCAACCACGGAAACCCTTGTCCCTGAGGCGGGTGTGGATGCCGCAGCGGAAGTCCGTCAGCAGGTTGGGGCAGGCCTGCCCGGCCTTCTTGTCGATCGCGAAGTCCGACGAGGCCGAGAAGGCGGGCACGACGCAGCACAGCGCGAAGCAGCTCTCGCAGTCGGCTCGCAGATCGGCACGATCTCCCCCGGTGGAGGGGGCCGTGTGCTCACGGCTGTCGGACAATGCGGGGATCTCCTCATGCGGGGCGGTCGCGCTGTTCGCGGTCCTTGAAACAGGGCCGCGAACAGCGATTCAACCGCTAAACCCTATCCGACCGCACCTGTTTCCCGATCGCGGGCGGGGATCGCGGGGCGGAGGGAGGGGGGGCATGGTCCCGACGACGACGGTGGCGTCCAGCTCCTCGGATTCGGCCACCCTCGGGACCAGCCCGTTGCGGGCGAAGGCCTCGGCGGTCCGCGGTGCCTGGCGTCGGCTCGTCTCGATCAGCAGGTGACCGCCCGGTGCGAGCCACCGCGCCGCGGACGCGGTCACCCGCCGCTGGATCTCCAGCCCGTCCGCGCCGCCGTCGAGTGCCACCCGTGGTTCGTGTACGCGGGCCTCCGGGGGCAGCAGACCGATCGCCTCGGTGGGCACGTAGGGGGCGTTGGCGGTCAGGATGTCGACGCGGCCCCGCAGCGTGGCGGGCAGCGGCTCGTAGAGATCACCCTCGTACACCCGGCCGCCGGGGGTGACGTTGCGCCGGGCACAGCGCACCGCGGCGGGGTCGATGTCGACGGCGTGCAACTCGACCGGTTCCAGGGCCGCGACCAGTGCGGCCCCCACCGCTCCGGAGCCGCAGCACAGATCGACGACGATCCGTGGCCGAGGGATCTGGTCGCCGGGAGCGGTGAGGTCTTCGGAACCGGAGGAAACAGGGGGATCGGAGGCGGGGCGGGGGAGGGAGGCGGACCGATCTGCCGATCCGGCGGTTCGGTGGGCGAGGGCGACGGCCTGGTGGACGAGAAACTCGGTGCGGCGCCGGGGAACGAAGACCCCGGTGTCCACGGCTATCCGCAGCCCGCAGAACTCCGCCCAGCCGAGAACGTGTTCGAGGGGCAGACCGGAGATCCGCCGGTCCAGCATGGCGGCGAGTTCGGACGACGTCCGCGCCGTGGAGAGGAGCAACCGTGCCTCGTCCTCGGCGAAGACGCAACCGGCGGCCCGGAGCCTGGTGACGACAACGGGTTGGGGGAGAAACGGCGGTAAAGCCGACATTGGAGCCTTTCGGGATGCCGATGGGGCTCCCTCGGTCACCTACGCCGGAAGGACCGCGCGACCGTGGGACGGGAGCACCCGACCTGACACAGCGGTAATGGGTCTCACCTCCTCGATCACGTCCATTGCTGGAGGGCAACACTACCTCCGAGCCGCCCTCCGTACGAACACATTACGGCGAGGCGGCTCTCACCTCGGTCCTGCCGAACTCCCCGTGCCCCTGTCGGAGCGGAACGCCGACGCCGCTCCTCGACGCGGCCGATCCGACGCCAGGCCCTCGCGCGCCACCCGCCGCGACCTCCCGTCAGGAGGGAGAGCTCCCGCGAGGAACCCGCCTCAGCAGGTACGTGTCCATGATCCAGCCCTTGCGTTCCCTCGCCTCGGCACGGACGTCGCGGATCCGGTCGGCGACCTCCTCGACCGGCCCCGCCACCAGGATCTCGTCGGGGGTGCCGAGGTAGGCGCCCCAGTAGATCTCGAAGTCGGCGGGGTCGGGCAGGGAGGCGAAGGCGTTGCGGGCGTCGAGCATCACGACGATGTCGTCGATGTCGTCGGATTCGCCGGGTCCCTCCTCCGACAGGCGGCGGCCCGTGGTGATGTGCAGGGGCCGTGCGACCCGGGTCAGGCTGGTGCGGTGCCGGGCGGCCAGCGCGGACACGCTGCTGATGCCGGCGACGACGTCGTACTCGAACCGCACCGTGCCCCGGGCGAGGACCTCCTCGACGATGGCCAGCGTGCTGTCGTAGAGGGAGGGATCGCCCCAGACGAGGAACGCGCCGGTCTCGTCGTCGCCGAGTTCGTCGCGGACGAGCCGCTCGTAGATGTCGGCGCGGCGCGACCGCCAGTCCTCCACCGCGCCCGCGTAGGCGGGGGTGGTCCGGTCGCGCTCGGGATCGCGGGCCTCGACCAGCCGGTACGGGGCGCGGGCGTGCGCGTCGACGAGGTCCTGCCGGAGCTGGACGAGGTCGTGCTTGGCCTCTCCCTTGTCGAGGACGAAGAACACGTCGGCCGCCGCGATGGCCTTGACCGCCTGAAGGGTGAGGTGGTCGGGGTTTCCCGCGCCGATGCCGATGATGAGGATTCGCTTCACGCGGGAAAGTCTGCCCCCTGTGCGAAGAGGACGTCGCGCCGGGCGGCATCCGGGCCGTACGGCTCGACATCCGTCCCGGCAGACCCCGGCCGGGCGGTGCGACGCGGGATGACGCGGGATCTCGTCGCGGGTCCCCGTAGGGGGGAGAAGTCGGATCAAGACCTCGTTCTGGTCTAGTCTCGCGATCGTGACGATCAGGAACTCACACTGCTCCTTCTGCGGCAGGGCCTTCGCCCCCGACCAGGCGTGGCCGCGCACCTGCTCCGGCTGCGGGAACACCTCCTACCTCAACCCGCTGCCGGTCGCGGTGATGGTTTTGCCGGTGGACGAGGGCCTGCTGGTGGTCCGTCGTGGCGTCGAACCGCACCGGGGCGCTCTCGCGCTGCCCGGTGGCTTCGTCGACATGGGCGAGTCCTGGCAGCAGGCGGCCGTCCGGGAGCTTCGCGAGGAGACGGGGGTCGTCGTCGACCCGGACGGCGTGCGCCTCCTCGACGTGCTCAGCGCCCCCGACGGGACCGTGCTGGTCTTCGCCCTGGGACCTCGGACGGGCGCGGCCGACCTCCCACCGGTCGTGCCGACGGACGAGACGACGGAGTGGCTGCTGATCGACGGACCGCGAGAACTCGCCTTCCCGCTGCACACCCGGATCGTGGCGGAGTACTTCGCCGCGAAATGATTACGCGGTCGTCGGCACCGGTGGATTCGGCTCTCGACCTCGGAGGGAGGGCGACGCGGCCGCCGGGGGCCCGGTCCCGGATCTCCGACGGCCTGTTTAGCGCGGGCGCGGCGGGTAGGGGGCGGTTGTCCCACCTTCACCGACGAGGAGAAACACCATGACGGACGTGTGGAGCTACCGCCCCGACACCTACAGCGGCGAGCAGGCGCTGGATCTCGTGGGGTTCGACGTGGAGGCCACCGACGGCAAGATCGGTTCGGTGGACGAGGAGAGCAACACGGTGGGCAACAGCTACATCGTCGTCGACACCGGGTTCTGGATTTTCGGCAAGAAGGTGCTGCTGCCGGCCGGCACCGTGCACCAGATCGATCCGCAGGAGCGCAAGATCTACGTCTCGCGCACCAAGCAGGAGATCAAGGACGCGCCGGAGTTCGACGAGGCGACCTACAGGGAGCCCGACTACCGCGAGAAGCTGGGCGGCTACTACGGCCCCGGCACGCTGTAGTCGTTGACCGTCGACGAGCCCTTCCCCGCCCGGGGAAGGGCTCGTTTTCCGTGCGGTTCAGGAACGAGGGGGAGACCAGCTCAGGGGTAATCGACGAGATTGGCCACGTTGGTGCTGGAGTTGGACGGGCCGCCCGTGGTGTTGACGACGTTGCGGATCGTGCCGACACCACCGAGCGAGACCGTCACCATGTTGTGAAGGCGCACCCCCGGCTTGTTCGGGACCTCGAACGCGCGGGCCGCCACGACCCCGGGGTTGACGTTGAAATAGCAGTAGCTGCCCAGGCCCCAGGCCTCGTGCGTGGTGACCGAGTCGGCCACCTTGTACGCGGCGTAGCCCTGCGTGCTCCCGTTCATCCAGGCGGCCTGGTTGGGCGGGTCGTAGGGCATCTCGTTCTGGTAGAAGTACGTCCGGCCGCCGTTGCCGTTCCAGACGGTCTGGTGCTGCTGGTAGTGCTCGACGAACAGGCCGTACATCGTGACGTCGTCGCCGTTGACGGTGAGTCCGTTGGCGGCGGTGTTGGTGTTCCACCCGATGCCGCTGCCGTGGTCACCGCGCCAGATCCACAGGTGGTCGCCGATCACGTTGTCGCTGTTGACGACGAGGCTCTGGGTGGCCTTGCCGACGGCCGCGCCACCGACCCGGAAGTACACGTCGTGCAGCGATGTCGGGTTGGCGGCGTGGCTCGCCGACGATCCCGCGGGACCGACCTGCATCAGCATGGCCGAGTTGGTGGTACCCGCGTCGAGCAGCAGCCCGGCGACCTTGACGCCGTCCACGTCGGCGACGGTCATCGCGGTCACGCCGTTGTCGGGAATCAGCGTTGCCAGGCCCAGGCCGAGCACGACGGTGTTGGCCCGGGTCACCCTGATCGTGTCGTTGAGGTGGTACACGGCCGGGGTGAACAGCAGGTTCAGCCCTTGTGCGAGCGCCGCGTTGATGTCCGCCGCGGTGTGGCCGGGCTTGACGACGAAGAACTGGCCGATCGGGATCGAGGTGCCCGCGGGGTTGCCGCCGGTCCACGTCGTGCCGGAGGAGTTCGTCCGCAGCGCCGGCACGAACACCTGGTAGGCACCGGCCTGGTCGACGTACAGGAACGGCTTCTCGCGCACGACCGGCGTGGTCGCGACCCTGGTGTAGGGCGGGTTCGGGAAGTTGCCCGCGGGCGGGTTGTTCACGCCCACGAACACCATGTTCCAGTTGGAACCGGTCCAGCCGCCCCACTCGGCGTTGCGCGACAGCCACTGCTGCTGCGTACCCGACCGGACCTGGCCGTCGATCTTGGAGTCGGCGATGAAGCCGCCGCTCGACCAGCCGCCGTCGTCGAGCTGCAGGTTGCCGCGCAGGTGCATCCGCCGGTACGAGGCGGCCTGCGAGACCGCCCAGCGGTCGGTGCCGGAGGGCGGGGTGACCGACAGGTTCTCGGCTCCGCGCCAGAAGTTGTGGGTCGCGTTGCCCTGGAACCAGTCGGCCTCGGCGTGCACGGCGCCGTTGATGGTGACGTTGTCGGGTGACAGGCCGAGACCGGCGATCTGCGTGTAGAAGCCGATGTTGGCGTCCACCGAGTATGAGCCGGGCTTGAACAGCAGGGCGAAGCGGTTGGCGCCGAACTGGTCGGTCTGCTGCTGGCTGAAGACCGTGTTGAGCCTGGCCTGGATGGTCGCGGTGGGCGTCGACGGGTCGAAGATGCTCACGTTCGGGCCGAGGTCGGGGTTGTTCCCGCTCGGTGGAGGGGTGCCCAGGCTGAAGGACTGGGCGGCCGTGCCGTTGCACGTGTACTGCTGGAGTTGCACGCTGTCCCCGATCGAGGCACCCGGCACGTCGAGACACTTGCCGCTGTGCCGGTTGACGAAGTGGTAGAAGCCGCCGGCCTCCTCCACGGCCTGCCACTGCTGGTTGTTGCCGCCGGAGTAGGACCAGAGCTGGATGGGAGCGCTGTCGGCGGTGGAGACGTCCTTGACGTCCCACGCCTGGGCGTCGTTGTTGCCGTTGCCGACCCGGTGGAACCCGCCGCTGGTCGACTGGAACCGCCAGAGCTGGGCGGCCGAGCCGTTGCACGCGTACTGCTGGACGACGGTGCCGTTGGCGGTCGCGGCGGCCCGCGCGTCCACGCACTTGCCGCTGTTGCGGCTGATCACGGTGGTGAGCCCGGCGGGTGGCGCGGCCTGCGCCGTACCCGCCGGCACGATCAGGAACGCCGCGACCACGGCGAGCGCCATGAGGAGGTGTCTCATCGGAGTCTCCCGGCATCCCGCCGTGACATGGGGGTGTTCCTGGTCGCGCCGGATGGCACCTCGGCGTATCCGGTGACGGCGGGGGGCGGCGCGGCGACCGCGCCCGGGAGTGGCGGTGGGGGGTGCTGCGGAGTCACGGTGGCTCTCCTCTCTGGGGGTTTCTTCGTGGGCGCGGCACGCGCTCCTGAAGCCGCGGGCCACAGGTGCTTCCGTGGGGTGAGCGGCCCCGAACCCTCTCCCATCGGCTGGAAGGAAGGCCTTGGTAACTTCACCCCTTAAAATTACCTCGGATCAAACATGTGATCAGAAAGTTTGTCAATAGGAAAGTTTCCAAATAGTAGTTGCGTGGACGTCGCGGTGAGGATCCACTGCGGCTCTTCGTCGACCCGTAACCCGTGCCGGTCCGACCTCACGGCGATCGCGTGGAGGAAGGAGATACGCTCCATCCTTCAAGGGCGGTTTTCAGCTATAAATCACGGGTGGCCCGGGTGAGTATCACTTCGGGGTGGTGACGCCCTCGGCGCCGGATCCGCGGGAGCGTGAAGATGACCTTCGAGGACCTCGACCCCCGCACGCCGGTGCTCGTGGGCGTCGGGCAGTCGTCCGAGCGGATCGGCGAGCGCGACTACCGGCGCCTGTCACCCGTCGAGCTCGCGGCGGCCGCCGTCCGCGAGGCCCTCGCCGACACCCGTGCGAACCCCGCGGACGTCGCCGCCGCCGTCGACACCGTGGCGGGGGTGCGCCAGTTCGAGATCTCCGCGCCCGGCGCCCTCGCACCGCTGGGCAGATCCACCAACTACCCTCGCTCCGTCGCGAACCGGGTGGGTGCGAACCCCGGCCGGGCGATCCTGGAGGTGGCCGGCGGGCAGGCGCCCCAGCGCCTGGTCAACGAACTCGCCGCGACGATCGCGACCGGGTCCTCGCGGGTGGCCCTCATCGTCGGATCCGAGGCGATCTCGACGGTCCTGCACCTGGCGGGGGCCGAGGACAGGCCCGATTTCGGCGAGACCGTCGAAGGTGATCTGGAGGATCGCGGCTACGGGCTCAAGGGACTCGTCTCCCGGTTCCTGGCCGCGCACGGGCTGGCGGGCGCGCCGAGCCAGTACGCGCTGTTCGACAACGCGCGCCGGGCCCGCCTCGGGCAGACGAGGCGGGAGTACGCGGCCGGGATGGGGGCGCTGTTCGCCCCGTTCACCAGGGTCGCCGCCGCCAACCCGCACGCCGCCGCGCCCGTCGAACGCGACGCCGGGGAACTGGTCACCCCGACCGAGGACAACCGGCTCATCGCCGAGCCCTACACCCGCTACCTCGTCGCGCGCGAGAAGGTCAACCAGGGGGCGGCCGTCCTGCTGATGTCCGTGGCCGACGCGAGACGTCTCGGCGTCCCCGCGCAGAGGTGGGTCTTCCTGCACGGCCACGCCGATCTGCGCGAGCGCGACCTGCTGGACCGGGCCGACCTCGGTGCGGGACCGGCCTCCGTGACGGCCGCCCGGCACGCCCTGGACCTGGCGGGCATCGGGGTGGACGACCTGCACGCCATCGACCTGTACAGCTGCTTTCCCATCGCCGTCTCCAACATCTGCGACGGCCTCGGCCTGGCCGCCGACGACCCGCGCGGGCTGACGGTCACCGGAGGACTCCCCTTCTTCGGCGGAGCGGGCAACAACTACTCGACGCACGCGATAGCCGAGATCGTCCGGAGGCTCCGCGCCAGGCCGGGCTCGTACGGCATGGTGGGGGCGAACGGCGGGATGCTGAGCAAGTACTCGGTCGGCGTCTACTCGACCGCTCCCACCGGGTGGCGCCAGGATCGCAGCGCCGAGCTTCAGGCCGAGATCGACGCCTGGCCCGCCGTCCCGCAGGCCGTCCGGGCCGACGGGCGGGGCACGATCGAGACCTACACCGTGAGGCACCGGCGCGACGGCACCCGCGTCGGCATCGTGATCGGGAGACTCGAGGCCGACGGTCGCCGCTTCCTGGCGAAGACCGCCGACGGTGACGAGAAGACGCTCGCCCTGCTCGGCGACGGCGAGCCCGTCGGGAGGCGTGTCCACGTCCGCTCCTTCGACGCGGGCAACCGGGTGAGCACGGATGCCACCGTGCTGGACCGGCTCATGACCGGTGGGGACTCCGCCGGGGTCGTCGCGGCTCCGCGCGCCGGCCTTGGTGGCGCGATCGCGAAACGGACGTGAGGAGCGTGGCACCGCAGGGCAGCGGGTTCCGCAAGCCACGAGATCCCGTTTCGCCCGCCCGGGTGTGCCACGGCTCCCTCTCCGTGATTTTCCGCGACACGGGCCTCGGGGAGCGGCCGTACGGATGATCGCGGGGCGGTCGCGCTACGCTGGGCACGAGGAGCCCGCCGATATCCGGCGGGCCTCGCGGCGGTGGGGCCCGCCGCTCCCAACCGCGGCATCCGCCGCCAACGGTCCCTACCCGTGACAGGCGGTGCCCGCGATGCCGGGCATCCCCCCGCGTGTAGGGAGAGGCATGCGTCCGGACCAGGTGAAATTCACGGTGGCGACCGAGCCCGTCGACCCCGGCATCGATCCCGACCTCGATCCACCCGGTGCGCGCGGGGGCGGCGAGTCGCGTCGCTCCCATCACGCCGTGCTGGTGGTGATCGCCGCCGGTGGCGCGATCGGCGCGGGTGCCCGCTACGGAGCCGCCCTGCTGTGGCCGACCGCGGCCGGTTCCTTCCCCTGGACGACGCTCGGGGTCAACGCCGCAGGTTGCCTGCTGATCGGTGCTCTCATGGTCGTGCTCACCGAGGCCTGGACGGCGCCCACCTGGGCGCGGCCGTTCCTGGCCACCGGGGTGCTGGGCGGCTTCACCACCTTCTCCACCTACTGCCTGGACATCGAGCGCCTGGTCTCCGCCGGCCGGATCGGCCCGACGCTCGGCTACCTGGCGGCGACGGTCATCGCGGCCCTGGTCGCGGTGACGGTCGGCGCGTGGACCACCCGCAGGCTTCTGGCTAGAGCGACGAGGGCGAGGAGGGGAACGCGATGATTCCAGCCGCCCGGGCACTGAGGTTGACGATCTTCGTCGACGACACGGACACCTGGCGCCACCGACCCCTGTACACCGAGATCGTGCATCGGGCCCACGCCGCCGGGCTGGCGGGGGCGTCCGTCTTCCGCGGCATCGAGGGCTTCGGCGCCACCTCGATGGTGCACACCACCCGGCTGCTGTCGATGGCCGACCACCTGCCGGTGATCGTCACGATCATCGACACCGAGGAACGGATCCGGGCCTTCCTGCCGAGGCTGGACGACCTCCTCACCGAAGGGCTGGCCACCCTGGACGAGGTCGAGGTCGTCCGCCCCGGGACCGGGGCGACGACGTGAGCGGGCCGCAGAACTGGCTCGTGGTGCTGCTCGGCGGTGCCGTCGGGGCGCCGCTGCGCTACCTGACGGACCGGGCCGTGCAGGCCCGCCACGACACGCTCTTCCCCTGGGGCACCTTCACCGTCAACGTGGTCGGCTCGCTGATCCTGGGAGCCCTGACCGGGGTCGCGCTGTCCGGCGCGGTGGGCCCCGGCGTGCAACTGCTGCTCGGCACCGGTTTCTGCGGGGCGCTGACCACGTACTCGACGTTCTCCTACGAGACGCTGCGGCTCGCCGAGACCGGCGCGGTCCTCTTCGCCGTGGTCAACGTCGTCGCCTCGGTCGCCGCCGGTCTCGGCGCGGTGTTCCTCGGTCTCACCCTCGCCCAGGCGATCGTCGCGTGACCCCGTTCCACGAGACACGGGAGACGCCCGGCCCTGGAAAGGGGGAGGGGCCGCCGTTCAGCCTTTCAGGCGCCGGACCTTGAGGACGTTGTCCGTGCGGGTGGTGGGCTGTCCTTCGGGGTCGTTCTGGATCCGCTCGTGTTCCTCGCAGAGCAGCACCTCCCACTCCCCTTCCGGGAGCTCCAGGCTTTCCAGCACCTCCTGCGGGGTGGGGAGGTGCACGTCGGGATGGGGGTTGTGCTCCCAGGCGGGGAATCCCGCGTGCCCGACGATGAGGAGCGTCCCGCCGGGCGCGACCGCCGAGGCGGCGGTCCGCAGGATCTTCTCTCGCGGCATGTCGCCGGGGGAGTGCAGGAAGTGGGCGGAGACGAGATCGAAGACGCCCTGCGGGAAGGAGACCCCCAGGTCGTGCCGCTGCCAGTCGACAAGGCCGGTGACGTCCGCCGACGCGGCGTGCCGGGCGGCGCGCTCCAGTGCGACACCGGAGATGTCGGTGGCGGTGACGCGCCATCCTCGCCGCGCGAGCCAGATCGCGTCGGCGCCCTCGCCGCATCCCAGGTCCAGGGCACTGCCCGGCTCCACACCGGTGATCTCGCGGACCAGGACGACGTTGGGGTTCCCGCTCCAGATCCGGTCGCTCTCGCGGTAGCGGAGGTCCCAGAACTCCTCCTCGGGGACGGCATCCTCCCGCGTGTGCTCGTGCCGGCCGGAGTCGCGGCGGGCGGCGACGGCCCGGCGGGTCTCCTCGGCGATCAGGTCGGCGTTGATCGCGGCGGCGGCACGCCCGCCCGCCGCGGCGGCGCCGATCACCTGCTCGGTGAGCGCGGTGACGTTTCCCGCCACCCACACCCCGGGCAGTGCCGTCGCCCCGGACGGGTCGGCGGCGACGTAGCTGCCGAACACGTGCCCGCCCATCTCCTGGTCGGTCGTCTCCAGGCCCAGGCCGGTGAGGAGGCCGGAGCGGGCGGTGAAGCGCGGGGTCACCACGAGAGCTTGAAGGGGGACCACCCGGCCATCGGCCAGGCGTACGCCGGTGAGCCGGTCGTCCACCACCTCCAGCGCCGTCACCGGCCCGTCGACCACGGCGATGTCGCGGGCGGCGAGCTGCTCGTACTCCTCGGCGCCGAACTCGGGCGCGGTGTGCGAGAAGAAGGTCACGTCCCTGCTCCACTGCCGCCACAGCAGGGCCTGGTGAACCGCGAACGGCCCGGTGGCGAGGACGCCGATCGCCTGGTCGCGCACCTCCCAGCCGTGGCAGTACGGGCAGTGCAGGACCTCGCGCCCCCAGCGTTCCCGCAGGCCCGGCACCTCGGGCAGTTCGTCGACGAGGCCGGTGGTCACGAGCAGCCGGTCCGCCGCGACCGAGATCCCGCTGTCGACGGCGACGCGGAAACCTCCGGTGTCCAGGCGCTCGGCCGCCACGACGTCACCTTGCATGATCTCGCCGCCGTAGCGGGTCACCTCCGCGCGTCCCGCGGCCACCAGCTCCGAGGGGGGCATGCCGTCGCGCGTCAGGTAGGAGTGGACGTGGGACGCCGGAGCGTTGCGCGGCCGGCCCGCGTCGATCACCAGCACCGAGCGCCGCGCACGGGCCAGGGTCAGCGCCCCGCTCAGCCCGGCGGCGCCACCGCCGACGACCACGACGTCGTAGCGCCGCTCCTCACCCGCGGGGGTGGACGTCACGGCCTGTTCCGCTTGTACGGTCATGTGTGTAGTACCTCCGTTCGCCGTGAATACTCCGCCCACCTCCCCGAATCCGGCAAACTTAGTTGCCGAACCGGCAAACAGAGGGGGGCGGGCCTGAGGACGGGCGGACACGGGCGCACGACGCGTCCTCAGGCGGGTGACCCGCGCACCGGCCGACGGCGAACGTCACCGGTACGCGGGCGGCGGGGTGCTACGCGCCGAGGATCGGGAGCAGCTGCTCCTCCTCGTAGGCCAGGTGCCTTTCCAGCTCGTCCGTGAGCCGCTCGACCTCGGGGAGCACCGGCAGCGGATCCGCGCCCTCGGTGGAGATGACGTCCCGCAGCTCCTCGACGAGAGCCGCGATCTTCTCGTGTTCCCGGCTCAGCCGCTCCAGGGTCGGGGCGAGCTCGGGGTGGCTCCCGGCGAGGAAGGGGAACAGCGCGATGTCCTCACCGGTGTGGTGGTTGTGCAGCCCCTGGCAGAGGGTGAGGCAGTTCACCCGCAGCTGGGCGCCGAGTCCGGGACCCGACTCGGTGACCTCCTTGCGGATCAGGGCGAGCTCTCGCCGGAACGCTTCGTGGACCATCCTGAGGGTCGCGCCCGCCGACGACCCCTTCGGCGGCCCGCCGCCGACCTGCTGGAGGGCGACCACCGGGATGACGCGCGCCGTCTTGGCCTGGTAGTCGGCCCACCCGGGGTCGGCCTCGGCCGCGCGGGCGAAGACGCGGTCGCGTTCGGCGCCCTCCAGGACGACGGCCCGCGCCTGGTAGGTGAAGATGCCGTCCTCGACCGTGACGAGAGGGTCGGCCACCAGGTTGTGGAACCAGGCGGGGTGGTTCGGCGCGCCCCCGGCCGAGGCGATGACCAGGACCCGGGCGCCACCGTCGGGAAGGTAGCCGAGCGGGGTCGTGTGCCGGGCGCCGGACCGCGCCCCGACGGTGGTGAGCAGGAGCAGCCGGGCCCCCTCGAAGGGGCCGCCGACCCGCCCGCCGTTGGCGCGGAACTCCTCGATGATCTGCTGGTTGAATTCGTTGGGCATTCTTTGTTTTCTTCTCCGGAATCGATGGTCCCGCGACTGTTCGCGGGCATGACGAAGGACCGTCCGATGGGCAGGACGAAATCACCACGGGGCGACCGCGACCGTGGTGCGGGAAATCAGGAAGGAGCACTGGGCGACCGGCCCGGTCGGCGATTCATCGCCGGGGCCGGTTCACGAACGGCGCGAAACCCGCGGTGACCGGTGCCGCGAGAGCAGGTGGGCGTCACGCGGGACGTGGAAGCCACCGGACCATGGAAAACCGGTGGGAATCACACGCGCGGGCTACATGGGACGCGGAGACCACGAAGGAGAGATCCGGGTCGCGTCCACGGAGAAACGTCGCGCTGAGAGCGCGGAAGGAAAAAAGGGGGAGGGCCTCTGGCCCGCCCGGGGCTCACGCCTCGGCCGGGTGCCCTACTCGCTGTTGGCCCAAGGCCGACCCGGCAGTCACAAGGTCAACCGTAATGCCACAAACGCATCGGAGCAACGCCGCGTTTCCCGGTCGCCACGAGCGAGAACCCCCTGCGGGTACGGGAGGCCACCGGGAAACGCGGCGCGTACCTTCCGTGACCGGGTGCGCCTTCCGCGACCGGGGGCCGAGCACGCGCACGCGTTCCGCCTGACGCCGCAGGACTCGCCGATATGACGACCGGCGTCGCGGATTCACCTGTTACCGGGGTCTGTTCCAACGACGCCGGCGCTCGCCTTCCCCGGCGCGAGGTGATCGGCCTCTCTCTATTCGCTCAGTGTATGTATTGAATGTATAGTCCCGATCATGTCTACAGGACACGTGATGCTCGGGCTGCTCGCGGAGCGGCCCAAGCACGGGTACGAACTCAAACGCGAGCACGACCAGCGCCTGCCGGGCGCCAGGCCGCTCGCGTACGGGCAGGTCTACGCGACATTGCAGCGACTGCAGAGGGACGGCTTCGCCGAGGTGGCGGAGACCGTGCGGGAGAGCGGTCCCGAGCGCACGGTGTACGCGCTCACCGAGGAGGGGCTGGCCGAGCTGACCCGGTGGCTGGAGCAGGTGGAGACACCCGCGCCGCACGTTTCCAGCACGCTCGTCTCGCGCGTGGTGGTGGCGATCGTGGCCGGAGGCGCCGCCGACGGCTACCTGGTCAGGCAGCGCGCGGCCCACCTGGCGCGGATGCGCGAACTCACCGCGGAGCGGGCCTCGGGGTCCCCCGCGCAGGCGCTCGCCGCCGACTACGCCCTTCAGCACCTCGACGCCGACCTGCGCTGGATCGAGGCGGCCATGGAACGACTCGCGGATCTCAAGGAGGAGATCGATGCTTGAGGCACGTGCGTTACGCAAGACCTTCGGCAGGACCGTCGCACTGGACGGCGCGTCCCTGGAGATCGGCGACGGGGAGATCGTCGCGATCACCGGCCCGAGTGGCTCCGGCAAGTCGACTTTGCTGCACTGCCTGGCCGGGATCATCCGTCCCGAGTCGGGGGAGGTCCACTTCGACGGGCGGCGCGTCGACACCCTCGACGACGCCGGCCGGACGACGCTGCGCAGGCAGAGCTTCGGTGTCGTCTTCCAGTCAGGCGGGCTCGTCCCCGAGCTGACCGCCGAGGAGAACGTGGCGCTGCCGCTGCTGTTCAACCGGCACGGACGCCAGGAGTCGCTGCTGGCCGCCCGGTCCCGGCTGGAACGGCTGGAGGTGGCCGACTGCGCGGCCCGGCGCCCCGGCGAGCTGTCCGGCGGACAGCTGCAGCGGGTCGCTGTGGCCCGCGCCCTGGTCACCGGTCCACGGGTGGTCTTCGCCGACGAGCCGACCGGCGCGCTCGACTCGCTGGCCGGTGAACGGGTGATGGACGAGCTCGTCGGTACGGCACGCGCGGACGGCACCACCCTGGTGATCGTCACCCACGACAACCGGGTGGCCGCCTACGCCGACCGGGAGATCGTGCTGCGCGACGGCAGGACGGCCGGGGTGACCGTGTGATCACCGTGATGCGGATGCTCGCCAGGGGCGGGTCGCGGCGCGAGCGGGTGCGGGGGCGTCTCATGGTCGCGGGGGCGGCGCTCGCGACCTTCCTGCTGTGCGTGGCGGCGAACCTGCTGGCGTTCGGGCTCGGCGTCTCGCGCCACCCCGACGGGTTCCTCGTCGAGAGGCGGATCGAGTATCTCGGCTTCTTCTCCGGCAGGGACGCACGGCTCGTCACCGCGCTGGCGCTGGCCCTGCTGGTCGTGCCCACCATGGCCTTCGTTTATCAGGTGAGCCGGCTGGCCACCGCGACGAGGGAGCGCAGGCTCGCCGCGCTCCGGCTGGCCGGGGCCACGCCGCGCGAGGTGCGTCTGCTCGGGGCGTACGAGAGCGGGTGGCGGTCCCTGCTGGGCGGGGTGTCCGGCGTCGCGCTGTACCTGGTGGCGCACCTGGTGCCGGCGTGGTCGCTGGAGGGTGCGGTGCCTCGTGTCCCGTCGGCGCAGATCCTGGCGATCCTCGCGGTGGTGCTGCTCGCCGGGACGCTGTCCGGGCTGAGGGCGGGACGGCACGTGGTGACCTCGCCGCTGGGCGTGGTCCGGCGGACACCCCCGGCCGGTCCCAGGGCGTCCGACCTGGCGCTGACCGCGGCGGGTGCCGTGATGTTCGTCGCCGGACTCAAGAACAAGATCCCCTTTGTGCCGTACGGGGCGGCGCTGTTCATGACCGCCGGCATGGTGCTCCTGCTGTTCGGCCTGGTCCTCGCTGCCTCGTGGTTGATCAGGGCCGCCGCCCGGCGGATCGGCGACCGCACCGGGGTGGCGGAGACCCTGCTGGCCGCCCGGATGGTCGGGGCCGACCCTCGGGGGTGGGCCCGCGCGCTGGCGGTGGTGGGGCTGACCGTGTTCTTCGGCTCCGCGGTCGGTGCCCAGCAGGGGCAGATCCTTCTCCGGGGCGGCATCAATCACTCCTGGGGTGTGGCCTATCTGCTCGTCGACCTCGCCCTGCTGATCGCGCTGGTCACCTCGGCCGCCGCCCTCGTGGTGCACCAGGCGGAGGACCTGCTGGATCACCGGCGCTCGTTCGCCGCCCTGGCCGCCTCGGGCGTGCCCGGCGTCGCGCTGGGCCGGGTCCTCACCCGGCAGGCGCTCATCGCGGCGCTGCCGGTGTGCGTCGTGGCCGCCGTCGCGGGGGTGGCAGTGGTCGTCCTGTCGCTGGCGGACATCTACCTGCCGGCGGCGCTCTCCGTCGCCGCCGCCCGGGCGATGCTCATGGTGGGGGTCGGCGTGCTGGCCGCGGTGCTGGTGGCGCGGGCCGCCCGGCCGATCCTGCGCCGGACGCTGCGGCCGGAGGGGTTGCGGGAGGAGTGAGAAGGGCCGCCGTCCCGGACTCGTCGCCAAGGCCGGGCCGCTCTCTTTCTCGCGGCACGGTCTTGGCGACGGACGGCGGCCTGTCCCGCGAGACGTCCGCTGCTCAGCGGGTCGCGGGCTCCGAGTTCTCGGTGCGGAGAGATCGTGAGGTCCGGGTGGGGCGGGTCAGGGTGGTGTCGGCCGACCTGGCCGCCCAGAGCGCGATGGCGATGTACAGGACCTGCTGCGGGACCCTGAGCCACAGGGGCGTCGCCTCGTCGCCGTTGAAGGGGACGTCGGCGACGGCCGCGTAGACGTTGGCGGGAAGCAGCAGCACGTAGAGAGCGGCCAGGCCGATCCCGGCGGCCCGGCGTGTCGCGGCGACCACGAGTCCCGCGGCGCCGAGGAGTTCCAGCACGCCGGTCGCGTAGACCACGGCGCCGGGGAACGGCACGATGGGCGGCACCATGCGCACCAGGTCGGCGTGGTTGGGCATGAAGGTCACCTCGGCCGGGACGAAGTGCGCGGTGGCGGTGACGACGAGCATGGCGGCCATCCCGTGTGCCGCGCTCACCGGCCAGGTGGCGAAGCGGCGGGTGCCGAGCGCGCCCAGCGCCCGGAAGCCCAGGGTGGCGGCCACAAGAACGATTTCAACCACGAATGCGGACATCGACCCACCTCTTACTCGGATAGTTGAACTATCCAGCATTAGATACTATCGCTATCCAGTAATGCAACCTGGTCGCACGCAGGGGGGAGTCGCCCAGGCCCTTGCGAACGGGTGCCGGGGGCGGGCTCCAGCAGGGGCCGGCTCCCCAGACCGAGAACGAATCCACGTACGGTCGCGGCAGGACGGTGAGCTCCGCGTCACCCCGGCCGTTGAGCTCGTCCGACGCTGTCTTCCGCGCCGTTCCGGTACCTCGCCGGCCTGTTCTTCTCGCGGAGCAGAAGATCGGCCTTGTATTCCACCGCTGGAGAGGGCGCCATTTTTTGTATCTCCCGAATGCGGCCGGTCGCCGACTCGACGTCCAGGCACAGGCCGGCGTGCGTGAAAACATCGGTGTTCCCCCGATGAGATTCTCACCCTCCGAACCGGACTCGTCACAGGCGATTTCCAGGGGTTGGCCGGCCGACATGGATTCGGCCCGCATAATGTCCCCGCGATAATCGGTCGCCGCCCGGTTCCATTATGAATGGATGATCCTTTAGAATACGTCGACCTGATGTGAGCGCAATGGGTTTTTCCTGCTCATACTCATGGCGACATGACGTGCGGTGACCTTCGGTCGGGAGGGGAACGGCGCGGCCGCTAGCATTGGGTTGATCTTCGTCCCTTCCGGTGTCGGACATCACCGGAAGGCGGCGCCACGTCGTTCGCGGCGAAGAACATCCGACCATCGATCCCGGAAGGCCCTGACCCCGACCATGGCCACCGTCACCGTCGTGATCCCGACGTTCAACGAGGCGGACAACCTTCCGTCGATCGCGGAGGCCCTGCTCGCGTTGCCGCTCGACGGCCTGCGAATCCTGGTGGTCGACGACGACTCCCCGGACGGTACGGGCCAGGTGGCCGACCGACTGGCCGCCGCGCACCCCGGCCGGGTCGACGTGGTGCACCGGCAGGTCAGGGAAGGGCTCGGGCGCGCCTACGTCGACGGCATGGAGACCGCGCTCTCGGCGGGGGCGGAGTTCGTGGTGCAGATGGACGCCGACTTCTCGCACCCCGTCGACGCCGTTCCGCGTCTGCTGGAGACCGCGCGGGCGACGGGGGCGGCGTGCGTGATCGGCAGCCGGTACGTGCCGGGCGGGACGCTGGCCGCCGAGTGGAGCCTGTGGCGGCGGGCCCTGTCGAGGTGGGCGAACTTCTACGTCCGCACCATCCTGCGCCTCGGGCTGCGGGACGTGACCGCCGGGTTCAAGATCTGGCGGGCGGAAAGCCTCACCGCCCTGGACCTCGGCACGATCTCCTCGGGGGGTTACAGCTTCCAGGTGGAGATGCACTATCGGGCGATCAGGGCCGGAATGACGATCGTCGAGATCCCCATCCATTTCTCCGACCGCCGGGCGGGTGACTCGAAGATGAGCCTCCGGGTGCAGTGGGAATCGGCCCTGATGCCGTGGCGGCTTGTCTTCAGGCGCTAAGGGATCCGCACGACACGAGAGTTCCCCGGACATGGGGATCGATTCTCCTCCGCAGGGCAGCGCTCCGGGAGACGGGATGCCCCGTTCGCCGTCGGCTCACCCCCGGTGAGCCTTTGTCGATAATCGACGAATTCGATCCGCCGCTGTCCATCGGCATGTCATATGGCGAGCGTCGTCGCCGACCTGTGATGCCGGAAGGCGCGGTGCGTCACCTCCCGACGCGTTCGAACGGCACAACGCCGAAGAAAGGAACGACGCCCTCCGGGCGTGGCGTTCCGGTGGACCTTCCCCGTCAGCGCAGGCTCGCGAACCACCTTCCGGCCTCCTTCCACGAGTCCACCCGGGAGAAACCGTTACGCCCGGCGAGGGTTCCCAGGTCGGAGACGGACACGGTGGCCCAGCCGAACCACGGGCCGGCGAGCTCGCGGCCGCGCAGCCGCAGATGCTCGACGCGGCCCGATGCGCTCGGTGGCTGCACCTCGGCGATGACCTCGCCCCCGGGCCGTACCAGCTCGCGGACCCTGCGCAGCAGGGCGTCCGGGGCGCCGCCGATCCCGATGTTGCCGTCGGCGAGCAGCACGGTGGCCCAGCGGCCGTGGCCGGGCAGGTGGTCGAAGACGTCGCGGCAGATCGCCCGGCCTCCCGCGCGCCGGGTGAGCCGGACGGCGTAGGGGGCGATGTCGACGCCCAGGGCGGGAACGCCTCGCCGCGCGAGTGCGACGGTGAGGCGGCCGGGACCGGACCCGACGTCCAGGGTGGGGGCCGCGCACCGCGACAGCATGGCCTCGTCCCCGTCGATCGGGGCGAGCCAGCGGGCCGCGTCGAGGGGCGCGGTCCTGCCGTCGGCGTACTCCATCTCGACGGTGGCGCCCGCCAGGGACTTCTCGTAGAGCTGCCCGATCACCGGATCACCCGTGCCCTCCGGGCGGCGGGCGGCGCGTCGTACGGTCGCCCGGTCACCGGATCGCCCTCGTCCCGAGCGCGGCGAGGACGGTCGCGAAGCAGGACGAGGGCGCCTGGGCCGCGACCGCCGCGGCGTCGTCGGCGGTGTCCACGTCCCGCAGGAGGGGCAGCATGCCCACCGACAGGCCCGCCGCACGCAGCCGCAGCAGCTGGGCGGCGCCGGTCGTGGGCCGCGACATCGGCACCCCGAGCAGGAGCGCGGGGTCGGGCCGGCGCAGGCCGAGCAGCCAGAAGCCGCCGTCGGCGGCGGGGCCGAACACGGCGTCGCGGGTGGCGAGCCCGGCCATCGCGTCGGTCAGGAGCGCCGGGGTGACCTGCGGGGTGTCCATGCCGATCAGAACCATGGGCAGGGGGCGGGAGTGGTACGCGTCCTCGAAGGCGGCGGCGAGCCGCTCGTCCAGCCCGGCGCCCCGCTGCGGCAGGACGGTGAAACCCGGCGGCAGCCAGGGGCCGATGTCGCCGCGCAGCGCCAGCACCCGGTGGCGTGCCGGAGCGTCGGCCACCGCGCCCAGGGTGTCGGCCAGTGCGGCGGTGGCCAGGGTCGCGGCCTCCTCGGGGCTGAACGGCGGGGTGAGCCTGGTCTTGACCTTGCCCGCCACCGGCTCCTTGGCGATGACGACGATCTGGCCGTCGCCCGCCTGGACGGCCTGACCTCCGCCTGCTCGGCCGTCCTGCCCGGCGCCGACCACGTCACGCCGCTCGTCGTCCCGGGGGCGGGCGGTTCGCCGTGTCGTGTTCGGGCCGCCGTCCTTGAAGGGTGCGCTCTGCCGCGTCGTGTTCCGGGCGTCGCGGGTGTGCGGGTCCCGCCGCGGCGCGTTCCGGTCGCCGGTCATCGCGCGCCGCCCGGTTCGCTCATGACCTTGCGCATGTCGCCGATCGCGCGCAGCGTGCCGCGTACGGTGCCGGTGACCTTGGACCGTCCGGCGCGAGGCAGGTAGTCCACCCCGGTCTCGGCGATCCGCCAGCCCTGGTCGGCCGCGCGCAGCACCATCTCCAACGGGTAGCCGAAACGCCGGTCGGCCAGGTTCAGGGCGAGGAGGTCCGCGCGGCGGCAGGCGCGCATCGGGCCGATGTCGCGGAGCCTGGTGCCGGTACGCCCGGCCAGCCGCCGGCCGAGAAAGGCGTTGCCCAGCCGCGCGTGCAGCGGCCAGGCCGCTCCCGGCACGGGAACCCGCCTGCCGAGCATCAGGTCGGCGCGACCTGAGACGACCGGCTCGGTCACCCGAGGGAGCTGGCCCGGGTCCAGCGACGCGTCGGCGTCCATGAAGCACACCACCTCGCCGATCGAGGCGAGCAGTCCCGCGTGACAGGCGGCACCGAACCCGCGTCTGGGCTCACTCACCACCAGCGCTCCCAGCTCGGCCGCGACCCGCGCCGATCCGTCCGTGGAACCGTTGTCCACCACGATCGGCCGGTAACCGTCGGGCATGCGCTCCAGCACCCACGGCAGTGCCGTCTCCTCGTCCAGGCACGGGAGCACAACATCGATCTTCATGTTTGAGAACGCTAAGGTCGACAGGGCCTGTCAACTCTTACGGAGTAGTGACGTGTCAGGGAAAGAAAGCGGTCCGTACCTAGTGTGGGAGGGTGATCAAACCCTCCCGCCGGCAGGTCAAGGGTCCGCGTGCGGCCGTTGCTCCCTCCGCTCCCGATGACTCCGGCGGCCGCCGGAGCGGGCGGGCGCTCGCCGTCTGGGTCTCGCTCGTCGTCGCGGCGTTCGCCGCCGGGGCCGTCCTGCACGCGCGGGGCATGCTGCCCATCGATCACCTGCCACCCCTGCACGGACACTTCCGCACGCCGTCGTTCTCGCTCCTGCCGCCCCTGTTCCTCGGCGCCCTCGCGGTCGCCGTACTGCCCGTCCTGACCGCGCGGTCGCGCTTCGGTGCCGCCCTGCTCCTCGCCTACGGCACGGCCCTGGCCTGGACGGTGCTGCTCGCCGTCTCCGGCGAGGGACTGGCCAGGCCGTTCACCGGCCCTCACGAGTATCCGGCCGTGCTGCCCGCGGTGGGAGACGACCCGCTGGGCTGGCTGGGCTCCTTCACCGAGCGGCTTCCCGGCTATCCCACCCATGTGCGAGGACATCCGCCGTTGCCCGTGCTGGTGCTCTGGGCCCTGGCGAGGGTGGGACTGCCCGGTCCGTTCTGGGCGGCGGTACTGGTCGTGCTGGTCGGCTGCTCGACGGTCGTGGCGGTCGCGGTCACCGTCCGGAGCGTCGCGGGGGAGGAGGCGGCCAGACGTGCGCTGCCGTACCTCGCCCTGAGCCCCGCCGCGGTCTGGATCGCCACGAGCATGGACGCCTTCTTCGCGGGGGTGGGCGCCTGGGGGGTGGCACTGCTGGTGTCCGGGGGCGCGGGCAGGACGCGCGTCCTTTCCGGGGTGGCGGCCGGAGTACTGCTGGGGGCACTGCCGTACCTCAGCTACGGTCTCGTGCCCTACCTGCTGATCCCGGTGGTCGCCGCCGTCGTCGCCCGGATCTCCCGCGCGAGCGCGGTCGCCTGCCTGGCGGGGGTGGCGGCGGTCACCGCCGCCTTCGCCGCGGGAGGCTTCCTCTGGCCGGCCGGAGTGCTCGCCACCCACGCGGAGTGGACCGCCGACCCCGGCGCGGCGCGGCCCTACCTCTACTTCCTCATCGCCAACCTGGCCGTGCTCGCCCTGCTGACCGGACCGGCGACCGCCGCGGGCCTGGCGCGGATGGCGCCCGGCGGTGCGCGTGCCCCGCTGGGGACGGTGCCCCGCGGCGTGCCCGCTCTGCTGCGGGCGGTGTCCGGTGACACGCGTGCCCTGGTCGCGGCGGCGATCGTGGCCGTGCTCGCCCTCGACGTCAGCGGGGTGACCAGGGGAGAGGTCGAGCGCATCTGGGTGCCCTACGCCACCTGGATCGTCCTGGCGGCGGCCTGGTCCCCGAGCCGCCGCTGGCTCGCCGCCCAGGCCCTGACGGGGCTCCTGCTGCAGGGACTCGTCATCTCCCCCTGGTGACCGGTCCGACTTCGGGGCTCGACATCGGTCCAGCCGAAGAAAGCGCTCACTCACCGGCGGCTACCAGGCGTCGAGTCCGCCCGATCAGCCGACCCGGTGACTCCCGTCAGCCGAGCGGGGCGCCGGCGAACTCCTTCATCCCGTCCGCGAACGGGATGGTGGCGCGAAAGCCCAGCTCGGCCCGCGCTCGTTCCGGGCTGGCGACGATGTGCCGTACGTCGCCCAGCCGGTACTCGCCGGTGGTCACGGGCGCCGGGCCGCCGCGCTCGTCCGCGAGCGCCGCGGCCATCTCCCCGACCGTGTGCGGCTCCCCGCTCGCGATGTTGTAGGCGGTGAGCGTTCCCCCGGCCGACGAGCCGAGCGCGCAGAGCGCCGCGAGGTTGGCCGCCGCCACATCGCGCACATGCACGAAGTCCCGGCGCTGGCGGCCGTCCTCGAAGACGCGAGGGGCCCGGCCCGCCTCCAGCGCCGACCGGAAGATCGCCGCCACCCCCGCGTACGGGGTGTCGCGCGGCATCCGGGGCCCGTACACGTTGTGGTAGCGCAACGCGACGGCGGCGCCGCGCGTCTCGCGCGCCCAGTTCGTCGCCAGATGCTCCTGGGCGAGCTTGGTCGTGGCGTAGGCGTTGCGCGGGTCGGCCGGGGCGTCCTCACCGATGACGGCGCACGTCACGGAGAGTCCGCAGCTCGGGCACCGGGGTTCGAACTCCCCCCGGACGAGGTCGTCGCGGGTCCTGGGGCCGGGCCGTACCCTGCCGTGGGTCGCGCAGTCGTAGGCGCCCTCGCCGTACACCACCATCGACGAGGCCAGTACCAGCCGCTCGACGCCGTGCCGCGCCATCGCGGCCAGCAGCGTGGCGGTGCCCAGCACGTTCACCGAGGCGTAGTCCGGCAGGTCGGACACATCCACTCCGAGTCCCACCTTCGCCGCCTGGTGCACCACGGCGTCGACGCCGCCCAGCACGCGGTCCAGCGCCGCGTCGTCGCGCACATCCCCGCTACCGGCCCGCGCGTCGAGGCCGACGACCTCGTGCCCGGCCTCCTCCAGGGCCTCGACCACGTGACTTCCGATGAACCCGGCGGAACCGGTGACCAGTGTCCTCATGCGGCGACGCTATCCCCGCCCCGGCTCGTGGGAGGGGGACACCACGACGACGTTCGCATCTCGTAAGGAGGGGGCCAGCGCGCCGTGAAGGTGGCGGACGAGGCCGATCTCGGAGACGTTCTTGGTCAGCTCGACGGTGACCCAGCCCGCTATGTCGACCAGCCGCTGATCCTGCCCCCACGGCAGGCCGGCGGTCCTGTCGGACGAGTCGAGGTCGGCGTCGGTGAGCGGCAGCAGCGCCGCCCGCCAGTCGTCCTTCAGAGCGCGCAGCCAGTCGGCCGCGGCCGTGGCGGTGCCCGGCCAGGTGATCTCCTCGCGCTCGGGCGCCCCGGATCCGAAACAGTGCCCGAGGGTGGTCGTCCACCAGAAACCGATGTGCCAGGTCAGCCAACCGATCGAGACGACCGGCGCGGGATCGGGCTCGGGCACCTCCCAGTCGGCCGTCCAGCGGCCCCGGTCGTCGGGCCGGACGGTCCAGCAGCCGGGCGCGGGTTCCCAGAGGCAGGCCGGGTCGTCGAGGTCCTTCAGGTGATACTCGAACAGCGCCCATGCGATGTCGAGTTGCCGGACGAGCAGATCAACGCGAGGTACGGTCATCCGGGAACCCTGGCACCGCTCCCCGCCGCCCCGCCACAGGTTTTCACCTACCCGGCCCACACCGGCGACGACGCGGTCCTGCTCGCTCTGCCCTTACCACCGCGACCGCGGTGGTAAGGGTTCCACGCGCGCCGACGGCCGGGTTTCTGTGGCGGATTCTCAGCTCGACGGCACCCTCCCGTAGGCGCCGAGCACCTGGAGGGCACGCAGGGTCTCCACCCCCCGGTACTCCAGGGTGGCGGCCGCGCCGGGAGGCTCCCAGGTGATGGCCCACCCTCCGTCGGGCCGTTGGTCGGCGGCGAGCCGGTCGAGGTGGCCTTCGATCACGTCGTCGGAGAACAACCGGCGCCAGCGGCTGTCAGGGTGGGGAGCGAGATGCAGAGGGCTGACCCCGTACTCCGGGTCGGCGGGGTCGCTCCGATACCACTTCAGCTGCGGGAGCCACTCGCCCACCCGCTCGGCGAGGCGTTCGGCCCGGTCGCGGTCCGGGACGTGTTCGAGGAACACGAGCGTCTCGGACATGGCGTGCGCGTCGTCGGGAAATCCCTTCTCCAGCGCCGACCAGCACCAGTCGGTGGCCCGGGTGAGCCACGGATGCTCCACGCCCATCCCGTGCAGCAGCCCGGCCAGCCCGGCGGTGGGGTTCAGCCCCGGCGCGTAGGTCCAGTCCGACCAGTGCACGGCCCTGGGGTAGGCCTCCATGACCGGCAGGGAGAGGGGGACCGCTCCATCGGGTGCGGCGACCGTCGCGAGCCAGTCGCACGCGTGCGACACCATCAGGTCGGTCCCGGGCACACCGGCCGTCGACAACGTCTGGAACGCGACCTCCACGTCGATGGGCAGGCTCTCGGGGCAGCGCTTGTCGGGTTCGAGGCCGTGACCGAAGCCGCCGTCCTCGTTTCGATAACCGCGCAGGGCGTCCACCACTCCGGTGGCGGGCGCCGCCTGGAAAAGCGTGGCGAACAGGCGGCGTTCGAGCAGGCGTCCCTCGCGGAGGATGAAGGCCGAAGCGGTGTCAAGGATGCTGTCACTCATGCCATCCGATGATGGCGGGTACTCGCCGGGGCTGTCTTGTACGAATCGGACGCGGACCCGCCGGGTCGAGGCCGGTGACATGTTCGCCGACGACTTCGACCGCTTCGCGGCCCGTCATCGTGCGCGGCGGTCGCGGTCCGGCTGCCAGAGGGGTTCGCCGGACTCCCTGACCTCCCCGTCGGCGCCGAAGATCAGAAAGCGGTCGAAGTCGTCGGCGAACCATCGGTCGTGGGTGACGGCGAGCACGGTGCCGGAGAAGGAGGCGAGGCCGTCCTGGAGTGCCTGCGCGCCGGCCAGGTCGAGGTTGTCGGTCGGCTCGTCGAGCAGCAGCAGGGTGGCTCCCGACAGTTCGAGCAGCAGGATCTGCAGGCGCGCCTGCTGCCCGCCGGAGAGGGTCTCGAAAAGCTGCCGACCGGCGGGGGCGAGCTCGTAGCGGGCGAGGGAGGCCATGGCGTCGTTGAGTGTGAGCGACCCGGCGGCCGTGACGATGTCGGCGGGAGTCCTTCCGGCCAGGTCGGGGCGGGCGTGCGTCTGGACGAAGTAGCCGGGTACGACCCTGGCCCCGAGTTCCACGGTGCCCCGGTGGCGTACCGGGTCCGGGGGCGTGGACGCGGGGGAGAGCGCGCCACCTCCCGATTCGGCGAGCAGTCGCAGGAAGTGGGACTTGCCGGAGCCGTTCGGGCCGAGGATCGCGACCCGCTCTCCGTAGTGGATCTCGACGTCGAACGGCTCCGTCAGGCCGGTGAGCTCCAGGCGGGTGCAGGTGAGCGCGCGCTTGCCGGTACGGCCCCCGCTCAGGCGCATCCGGACGTTCTGCTCCTTGGGTGCGCTCTCGGGCGGGCCCGCCTCCTCGAACCTGCCCAGCCGGGTCTGGGCGGCCCGGTAGGCGGAGGCGACGGCGTCGTTGTTGGTCGCCTTCTGGCGCAGGGTGTGGACCAGTTTCCTGAGGCGGGCGTGCTCCTCGTCCCAGCGGCGGCGGCGTTCGTGCAGGCGCTCGTTGCGGTCGAGGCGGGCCTGGGCGTAGGTGGCGAAGCCGCCGCCGTGGGTCCACACCCCGCGTGACTCCACGGTGATGACGCGGGTCGCCGTGTTGGCGATCAGCCTGCGGTCGTGGGAGACGAGCAGGACGGTTTTCCTGGTGGCCCCCAGCTGCTCCTCCAGCCACTGCTTGCCGGAGACGTCCAGGTAGTTGTCCGGCTCGTCGAGCAGCAGGACCTGGTCGGGGCCGCGCAGGAGAGCCTCCAGCGCGAGCCTTTTCTGCTCCCCGCCCGACAGTGTGCCGACGTCGCGGTCCGCGACGTGCTCGTAGTCGGCACCCATCGCCGAGGTGGTGCAGGCGCTCCAGGTGACCTCGATGTCGTAGCCGCCGGCGTCGGCGTAGTCGCCGAGGGCGCGGGCGTAGGCGAGCTGGGTCTCCTCCAGGTCACGCTCATCCATCGCCCGCTCGGCCCGCTCCAACTCGGCGGTCGCGGCGCGCACGCGTTGCGGGGCCACCGACAGCAGCAGCTCGCGTACCGTCTGACCTCCACGGATGCCCCCGATGAACTGGCGCATCACACCGAGCCCGCCAGAGGCGATGATCCGCCCGGAAGAGGGAGGGAGGTCGCCGGCGATCAGTCGTATCAGGGTGGTCTTTCCCGCTCCGTTGGGGCCGATCAGTGCCGCGGTGACGCCGTCACCCACGCGAAAGGACACCTCGTTGAGCAGCAGCCGTCCGTCCGGCAGCACGTAGGTGAGCTCGTCGGCCTCGACATGTCCCACGGTGGCTCTCCTCGAAGATGGCGGTTCTCGGCGCGTTGTACGGGCGAAACCGCAGCTAGAACATTGGTCATACACTATGAACATTGATCGGGCCGCTTCTCAAGCCATTAAGATCCTCAGAGCGGGAGAGTCGGGGATCGGAGGGTCGTGAGCGCTACGCCGGGCAGGAGAACGCGGCGCCGGAGCGGTGAGGCGGCGCCCGGGGTGTGGCTGCGCCCCCCGCGCGCGGGCAGGGCCGAGCCGGTCGTCACCCTCGGGCGGATCGTGGCGGCGGCCGTGGAGCTGCTGGACGAGGAGGGGGCCGATCGGCTGACCATGCGCCGCCTCGCCGAGCGGCTGGGGACCGCCGCCACCACGCTCTACCTGCATGTGGAGACCAAGGACGACGTGCTGGACCTCGCACTCGACGCCGTGTTCGGCGAGGTGCCCGTCCCGCCGGCGTCGCGGGGGGCGTGGCGCGACGACGTCACCGCTCTGATCACCGAGTGGCGCGCCACCATGCTGCGCCACCCGTGGTCGGTGGCGGTGCTCGACCGTCCTCTGCTGGGCCCCAACGTGCTGGCCCGCACCGAATACCTGCACGCCGTGCTCGCCGGGGCGGGCTTCACCGGTCCAGGCCTCACCGCCGCCGCCTACGCCCTGGCCAACTACGTCATCGGTTCCGCGACGATGCAGGTCGCCGGTGCCGCGTACGGCGAGGCCGGGTGGAGGCGGGCCGCCGAGCTGCGGGTGCGGGCCGACGGTGAGCTGTATCCGACTCTCGCCGCGCACGGGGCCCCGATCGGTAATGACTGGGACCAGGTGTTCGGCATCGGGCTGGACTACCTGCTGGACGGCATCGAGTCGCGGATCCGGTGAGTCGGCGGGCTCGACGCGAGAAACTCTCCGTCGCGAGGGCCGACGGTTATTGATCTACAATGTAAAGGCGTCCGTGCGAGGTCATGAACAGACGAAAATCAAGATCACCTTCCTTCCCTGGCGATCTTGGTCCACCTGACGATCGACCCGCGGCGCGCGGCCGATACGCTCGCGCCCGGGAAGGACCGTAAGGGAGCGGGAAGGGAGGCCGATGCTTTTCGCCGTCGCGACCGTGTTCGGGCTCACCTGGTGGCTCGGGTGTTACGTGATCGCCCGGGACCCTCACGAGCGCGGACCGAGGCGGGCCGGCCTGGGGCTGCTGGCCTACGCCGTCGCGCTGGCGATCGCCCAGGTGCTCACCGCCGTACCGGACAACGCGGTGAAGACGCTGGGCGCGGTCGAGACCACGCTGGTCTGCCTGCCGGCGCTGCTCTGGACGGGCGCCGTGCTGACTCTCGTTCCCGGTGGTGAGTGGCTGGACCGGGTCTGGTCCAGAGGGCTCGTCCCGCTCACGCTCGTGGTGTTCACGTGGCTGCTGGTGGCCGGGCTGGGGGAGGGGGTGAGCCTCGCGGCGCGGGTGGTGGCCGGGGTGCTGCTGCTGGGACCGCTGGCCGGGGTGCTGGTGCTGCTCGTGCGGGCCAGGCCGCCGCGGGCCGGGTGGCTGGTGGTGGTCGCCACGCTGTTCTTCTGGCTGGGGGCGGCGCTGCTCGTGTTCCCGCTGTTCGGCCCGCCCGGCCTGCTCTCCATCGTCGCCATCGACGTGGACATGGTCCTGCTGGGCGTGGCCATCGCGATGTCCAGCGCGTTCCAGGCGGGGGAGGCGCTCTGGCGCGACATGCTGCGGTCCCTGCTGGGGGCGACGGCCGTGGCCGTCGCCTCCGGCGGCCAGGTCGCCCTGGCCGTCGCGCTCGGTGAGTCCACGCCCGCCCTCTCGGCGCTGTTGTTCGGCGTGATCGCGGTGGCCGTCGCCGCGCAGAC
This sequence comes from Streptosporangium sp. NPDC049046, assembly GCF_040649155.1. Lineage (NCBI taxonomy): Bacteria > Bacillati > Actinomycetota > Actinomycetes > Streptosporangiales > Streptosporangiaceae > Streptosporangium > Streptosporangium sp. NPDC049046. The sequence continues at coordinate 61,736 of NZ_JBEZEZ010000037.1, forward strand.
GCTGGCCGGACCTGTGCATCGGGCGCTGGACCGGATCGCCTTTCCCGGCGACTCGGGGATCCGCCGCGAGCGGGCCGAGCTGCGCGAGACGTCCGAGGCGCTACCGCGCCGCGAGCAGGGTCCGCCGCCGCCGGACGAGACCGAGTTCGTCCGGCTGACGCGGCGCGCCCTGGCCAACTACGGCGATCTGGGCAAGCTCGCCAGCAGCCCGCTCGCGAACCTGCCGGTGATCGACGCGCGGATCACCGGTGACATTCCCCTGGAGCGGGCGGCCGAGTTGAAGCACCTGCTGCTGGAGAGCATCCAGCGGCTCAAGCCCCGCGACGGCGAGTTCGGCACCAGTGAGGAGTGGCGCTTCTACAACGTGCTGTACTTCCCGTACGTTCGAGGGTTGCGTCCCTACCGGCGCGGGGCCGACCGAGGTGGGCTCGCCGCCACCGAGCGGCAGGCGTTCGACTGGTTCGTCCGCGAGGTTCCCGAACGTACGCTCTACAACTGGCAGAACGCGGCGGCCAAACTCGTCGCCGATGATCTTCGTCGTGAGAATCGGCAGTGAATGGCAGTGCCATGTCTGCAGATGGCAGCGGGTGGGGCGGTGTGCTGGGCGTGTCGAAACCCGACACCCTCAGCGAAGGAGACATCGATGACCACGACCGCCCCCACCGCTCGCCGCACCTCCCTGCTGACCCGCGCGCTAAGGACGGACGCCGTCCTCACCGGAGGGTTCGCGCTCCTGCTGGCCGTCGCGGCGACCCCGCTCGCCGGTCTGCTCGCCCTCCCCGAGCCGTTGATCCGCTGGGCCGGGATCGGGCTGCTGCCGTTCACGGCGTTCGTCGCCTATCTGGCCACCCGCCCGGTTCCGCCCAGGGCGGGCGTCTGGGCGCTGATCGTCGTCAACGCGCTGTGGGCCGTGGACAGTGTCCTGTTGCTGTTCACGGGCTGGGTGGACCCGAACCCGCTGGGTGTCGCCTTCGTCGTCGCCCAGGCTCTGCTGGTCGGCGCCTTCGCCGAACTCCAGTACGTCGGGTTGCGCCGCGCCTGACCCCGGGCCGCCGAGAGGTCCCGTCGCGCCCGGCATGGGCGGCGGGACCTCTCGGTGATCCTGGAGGTGTCGACCTCCGGCAGGGGCTCGGGCCCTGAGGGCGGTGGTGTTGGGGCCGAAGGCCGGTGAGTCGCGTCGCCGTTATGGCAGCGTTGACTTATATAAGTGAATGCTGAAATAATGTGTCCTGTGCACGCCTTCGATGTTCTCGGTGATCCGGTCCGGCGCCGGATCCTGGAGCTGCTCGCCGACGGCGAGCGGAGCTCCGGTGCGATCACCGCGGTCATCCGGGAGGAGTTCGAACTCTCCCCCTCGGCGGTTTCGCAGCATCTGCGGGTGCTGAGGGAGAACGGGTTCGCGAAAGTCCGGGCCGAAGGCGTCCGCCGCCTGTACGCCATGGACTCCGCCCCCCTTCGGGAGATCGACCTGTGGCTGGAACGCTTCCGCCGGTTCTGGAGCCGGCATCTGGACGTGCTGGCCACCGAACTCACCCGCGGCGAACGCCACCCGACCGACGATCCGGGCGCGGCGGCCGACGGTCGCCCCTCTGCCAAGGAGAAGAAAAATCCATGATCGACATCATCGCCCAGATCAACGCCATCAACCGTGAGGTCGGCAACCGGCCGACGGCCGACGGCGAGGCCGTCGGCGTCCTGCTGCGCCGCCGCTACGAGGCGCCGATCCATGACGTGTGGGAGGCGCTGACCGACCCCGACCGCATGAAGCGCTGGTTCCTGCCGATCAGCGGCGAGCTGCGGGTCGGCGGCGACTTCCAGTTGGAGGGCAACGCGGGGGGCCGGATCCTGCGCTGCGAGCCTCCCAGCCTGCTGAAGGTGACGTTCGGCGGCGAGAGCAGCCTGGTCGAGTTGCGCCTGTCCCCCGACGGGGAGGAGGCGACCACCCTCGAACTTGAGCACACCGTCCCCCTGGAGATGGCCGGCAGCGGCGCGGGCGCGCTCTATGTCGGGCCAGGATGGGACGGCGCTCTTATGGCGCTGGGCCTGTTCGTCGCCGGGGAGGTGAGTGACGACCCGGTCGCGGCGGCGAACTCGCCGGAGGGCCAGGAGTTCTGCCGGCAGTCGGTCCACGCGTGGGTCGCGGCGATCGAGGCCTCGGGCACCGCCGACTCCGCCGAGATCGCCGCCGCGACCGAGGTCTCGCTGGCGCAGTTCGCCCCGGACGTCGGCTCCCCCGTGGAGAAGAAGGGGAACGCCTGATCGAACGGCGGCCGGCCGCACGCGTACCGCGACGGGTGCCCGCGGTGGATCAGGCGATGCCGACCGCGGGCACCGGAGCACGGGCCGGGCACCTCACGACGGGAAGTCGTCGGCCAGGATCTGCGCCAGCGCGTGCGCGGTCTGCCGAACCATCTCGGGATTGGTATCCCAGTAGTACGCCAGCCCCGTTACGGCCTGGTAGAGCGCCCAGCCGCGGCCACGTGACCAGGCCGCGTCGTCGACGTCGAGCTCGGCTCGGAAGCGTCGGCGAACCAGCGGAACATCGGTCAGGATCTCGTCGGGGTGCATCTTCGCTCTGCTCACCGCCTTCATCCTTGACCGCCCGCGCGGGACGCGGCAATCGGTTTCCCGGCTCGTCCCCACGGCCGGGCCCTTCGGAGGGAAAACCGTTTGCCGCCGGCGCCGCGCCTATGAAGGATGGGGTTCTCATGAGCCGTCCCGTCATCTCCGAGATCCCGACCGGCCCCGTCACCGTGCCCGGCGTCGTCACGGCGCTCGCCGCCGGTGACACCGTCACCCCGGTGTGGCGCAACGAGCTCGGCGGGCTGACGTTCCGCCTCGAAGACGGACGCGGCGGCATCAGATACGCCAAGTGGGTCGCCGACGGCACCCCGGAGATCGACCTTCAGGCGGAGGCGGAGCGCCTGATCTGGGCACGGAGCTGGGTGACCGTCCCGCGGGTCCTCGAGCACGGTACGGACGCCGACGGCGCGTGGCTGGTCACGGCGGCGGTCCCGGGCCTTTCGGCGGTGGATCCCCGCTGGAGCGACGCCCCGGCGACCGCGGCGGCCGCGATCGGCCGGGGGATGCGCCTGCTCCACGACACCCTGCCCGTGGACCGGTGCCCGTACGAATGGAGTGTCGAGCGGCGGCTCGCGCGTGCCGACGAACGCGTCACCGACGGCGAGGGACCCGCCGACTGGTTCCCCGAGCACCGGCACCTGGGACTCGCGGAGGCACGGGCCCGCATCGGGAATCCCCCCGCCGTCGATCGCCTCGTCGTCTGCCACGGGGACGCGTGTGCCCCCAACACCCTGCTGCACGAGGACGGCACGTTCGCCGCGCACGTCGACCTGGGCTCGCTCGGGGTGGCCGACCGGTGGGCGGACCTCGCGGTCGCGGCGTGGAGCATGGACTGGAACTACGGCCCCGGCTACGACGGCGTCGTGTACGAGGCGTACGGAATCGTCCCCGACCCCGAGCGCATCGCCTACTACCGCCTGCTGTGGGACCTGGCCTGACCGGCCGCGGCCGCCTGTCCGGCGAGAAGCCGTAAACAATCCGTAAACGGGTTCCGCCACGCTGAAGGCACATCGAAAACAGCGGGCCAGAAGGGCCGGCCACCCTTGAGGAGCAGGACATGAGCAAGGTTGTCGCAGTCATCTACATCTCGATGGACGGCGTCGTGGAGGAGCCCGCCTGGACCGGCCCGTACTGGAACGACGAGCACGCCAGGTTCCAGAGTGGCCAGCTGCACGCCAGCCGGGCGCTGCTGCTGGGACGCAAGACCTACGACGGCATGTCGCAGGCCTGGCCGAAGATGGAGGGCACGCCGGGGGCGGAGCAGATGAACGGCCTGCCGAAGTACGTCGCCTCGACCACCCTGCGGGATCCGGAGTGGAACGCCACCGTGATCAAGGGGGACGTCGCCGAGGAGGTCGCGAGGCTCAGGGCCGAGAAGGGCCAGGACCTGCTGATCTACGGCAGCGGCGAGCTGGTCGCTTACCTGATCGAGCACGGGCTCGTCGACGAGCTCAAGCTCTTCCTCCACCCGGTCGTGGTCGGCTCCGGCAAGCGCCTGTTCCCCGACGGTGTCGCCACCTCCTCCTGGAGGCTGGCCGGCACCGCGGCCTTCAGCTCCGGTGCCATCGTGCTGGACTACCGTCCGGCCGCCGGGTAGCGCCGGCCCGTCGCCGAAGCCGCCACGCGGGGCACCCCCGCGTGGCGGCTTCGGCGTCAGGCCGTGTCGCCGGACGACCCGGCCGGCGCTGCGTCCTTGATCGGCCGGCGCCGCCACCGTATGCCGGCCATGTGTTCCGCGTGCGATCCGATCGGCCCGGGGATCACCCGTCGTACCGGATCGGACGGAGCCGCCGGTTCGCGACGAACAGGTCTAGCGGACGGAGCAGATCGCGGATCCGATCACCGCTGTCACCGCGTCCGGATGCGACACCAGGGTCAGGTGAGAGCCGCCGGGAAACTCGGTGACCTTCGAGTGTGCCCGGCGGGCCATGAACCGTTCCGAGGACGGGGTGATGATCCGGTCGCCGGTGCTGATGAAGTACCAGGAGGGGATCGTCTTCCACGCCGCGGCCTGCGACGGCGTCGTGAACGCGCTGGTCGAGGCGGGCCGCTGGGAGGCCCACAGGCGCAGGGCCGTGGCACGGGGCAGGTCCGAGGCGAACGAGCGGACGAAGGTGTCCCGCCTGAGATACAGGTCCTCCGCTCCCTGGGGCGCCGCAGGGTAGGACACCGTCTCGTAGAGAGAGGCGGGATCTGCGGACAGGGCGGAGTCGTGGCCGCTGAGCTCGCCGGTGCTCTCCCCGATGTCGGGCGCCGCCGCGTCGACGTACACCAGGGCCCTGACGTTCGGGACGTCCGCGGCGGCGTTCGTGATCACCGAACCTCCGTAGGAGTGTCCGACGAGCACGATCGGGCCGGAAATCGTTCTCAGGAAGTCGGCGACGGACGCGGCGTCGCCGGTGAGCCCGCGCAGCGGGTTGGCGATGGCCCGCGCGGTGTAGCCCGCTCGTTGCAGGGAGCCCACCTCGCCGCTCCAGCTGGAGGCGTCGGCCCAGGCGCCGTGTACCAGGACGACCGTGGGCTTGGCGTGGCCCGGCGATCGGCGGCAGGGGGGCAGCGGCTCACCCGTGGGCGCCGACGGCGCGCGTACCGTCGTGGCCGCCCGGTCACCGGGCGCCGGTGATGTCATGGTGGTTGCCGCGATCACGGCGAATGCCACCGCGGGGGCGATCCCACCGAGCGGTAGGTGGACACGGGCGGGTCTCATTGCTCTCTCCCTGATGCGAGGAACGACCTCCGGGTTCCGGTGAACGGTGACTCCGCCATCGGGCGGCGAGCGCTCGCCGCCCGGCTCCGGGCGGTCGTTCTCGTGAGCGTCGGCGCCGCTCCCGGTCAAGGTCCTTGGGTCTGATACCTCGCGAAAAAGAAGAGTTACCTCGAATTACCTTAAAAGATCACGATCAGGGTTCGGTGCCGGTTCGGCGGCCTCCGATCCGAGGGCGGGAGTTCGCGGCCGGACGGCCCGGCACGAGGCCGCGTGGCCGGAGCGCCGTCACTCAGCGCGGTGGGATCCGGCCGAGGCCGGCGACGACCTCGAAGGCGTGCTCGGGGTAGGGATCGCCGTCGGCGGGGCGCCAGTCCGCGGCCAGGACGAGTCCGGGGTCGAGGAGTTCGAACCCCTCGAACAGTTCGCCGACCTCGCGCATGGTGCGAAGGTGTACCGGGTTGCGGGTCTGCCCGTACACCGCGAGCCCTGCGGACGCCTCGTCCTCCGGCATCGTGTCGGAGCAGGCGTGGGTCAGCCCCAGGTAGCTGCCCGGCGCGAGGGCGTCACGCAACTGTGCCATGAGGTCGTGCGCGGTGTCCCCGACGACGAAGTGCCACACCGCGACCGTGAACACGCCGATCGGCCTGGTGAAGTCGAGCGTGGCCCGCACCCGGGGATGGTCGAGGATCTCCTGTGGCCGGCGCAGGTCGCCGTGAATCGTCACCACGCCGGAGTGGTCCACCGTCGACTGGTTGTGCGTGACGACCGTCAGGTCGTTGTCGACGTACACGACGCGGGCGTCCGGGTGGATCCCGCGCACGACCTGGTGGAGATTCGGGGGAGTGGGCAGGCCGCAGCCGATGTCCAGGAACTGGTCGACGCCGGCTTCCGCCATCGCCCTGGCGGATCGCAGCAGGAAGCCGCGGTTGGCCCGGCAGGCGTCGGGGACCGTCGGGAAGTGAGCCACCAGCATCCTGACGGCCTCCCGGTCCGCCGCGAAGTTCTCCTCGCCGCCGAGCATGACATCGTACATACGGGCCGCACTCGCCTGCGACGCGTCACTGGGATGGGTCACCTGATGCCTTTCCAAGAGGGGAACGGTCGTCCATTACGTGAATGCGGTCACAGATCCTCATGAGGAGCGCCGTCGTGTCGCCACGGTCGCGGGCCGCGAGCGAGAGCCGGTCGAAGGTGACGGCGTGCTCCTCCCGGAGGGACCGCTCGGCGACCTCGTCCCGCTGGCCGTGCATCGCGATCATCTGGGGCCGGCCGTGACCACTGCGAAAGATGGTGAAAGGCCCGTATCCGGGGATGAAGCGTGAGCCCATCGGATTCACCTGGATGCTGATGCCCTTCATCTGGGCGGAGGCGGTCAGCGCGATGAGCTGGCGGATGTGCGCGTCGATCCCCGCGATCGGCCGCCACAGCACGGGCTCTTCGATTACGGCCCACAGCACGGGCCGGTCGTCGCCCGCGAGTACCTTCTGGCGGCGCAGCAGCTGTTCCACGTTCCTCTCGACGCGCGGGGCCGGGTCCGGGTATCGGCTCATCCGGTGGACCGCCGCCGCGTATTCCGGGGTCTGCAGGAGCGGTGGGACGACGAACGGCTGGTAGGTGCGGATGAGGTCCGAGGTCTGTTCCAGGCGCATCACCACCGCCGTGTCCAGCGGGAGTTCCTTGCTGTCCCACCAGCCGGGTTTGCGCTCGCCGAACGCCACCGACAGCAGCATCTCCTGCTGGTACGGGTCGACGACCCCGTACAGGGTGAACAGGTCACGCAGGTCGTCGCGGCGGAAGCCTCGCTGCCCGGTCTCCATACGGCTGATCTTCGACTCGCTGGCGCGGATGGCCTTGCCGGCTTCGGCGGCGGTCAGGTTGCACTGGAGCCGTAGCTGCCGGAGCCGGGCGCCGACGATCTGGCGCGCTATGTCGCCTGCGTCTGTGTGAGCGTTCACATCACCTCCGAGCATCTCCGCCTGCCGGACCTGGACCGTCAGTGGGAACCAATGTCTTTTCCGTGAACTGCCATGTTTCTTGACTTGCCATGGCAAGATCGTCCAGAAGGCGAAATTGAGGCTATTGCTTATTTTCTCTCACTGCCTATGGATTTCAGGTAGTGTTCCATGAAATTTCAAGATCACAAAACTTGCGGAAGGCGCGTCCGGTCAAGGGCCACCCCGCAGGACGGCCCCTCTTCCTGAGCACGTCCGCGACGGCCAGGCCCGCCGATGAGCGCCCCCGTCCCCCGTCTGGGCCGCCCACCTGCCCGGAAGACGTCGTTCGGCCGCGGGCGAGACCGGCGCGCGGGACGGAAGTCCCGGCCGGACGGGCCGTTCGGCCGCTGTGCGAACACCGCTGTGGCGATGGGATGGAGACACTCCCCGAGGAGGTCGACATGGCTGCGTATGTGGTGGTGAGTACGGACTCGGCCCTCGCCGACAGGGCTCTCGCCGACAGAGTCGTCGGCGTCGTCGGCGGCGGCGGCGAGGTGTGGCGCGGCCTGAGGATCGTCGGCGGGCGCGAGCCGCGGACCCACGACATCCCGGCGCGCGTCCCGCCGTCCGGGTCTCGCCGGGGCGACTGAGGAGGGGGCGCCGTGCCGTTCTCATCGTTCGCCTCTTTCGACGTTTTCGCCGGGGAGGGGCCGTCACACCCGGACGGGTGGTCGTCGGCGAGGAGGGAGATCGTCGTCGGGTTCGACGGATCGCCGCAGAGCCGCGCCGCCGTCGAGTGGGCGGCGCGCGAGTGCCGCACACGGTGGATGGAGCTGACCGTCTGCCACGTCTGGGACGGTCCCCACGCCGAACGCGAGGCCGCCGTCACCGGACAGCGCCGCACGCTCGCGGGCGGCATCCTGACCGACGGCGTGGAGCTGGCCGAACGGCTGCTGCCAGGCCGAACCGTGCGGTCGATCCTGGCGCGCGGCGCCGCCGGGCCGGAACTGGTCTCACTCGGCCGGACGGCGCGGATGCTCGTGGTCGGACGCCGGGGACTCGGCGGGGTCTCCGGCGTGCTGCTCGGTTCGGTGAGTGCCCATGTCGCCGCGTACGCGCCCTGTCCCGTGCTCGCCGTCCAGCGGCCGGACGTGACACCGCGGCCGGGTTCGGGGCAGGGACCCGTCGTGGTGGGGGTGGACGGATCCGCCTGCTCGCTCGCGGCCCTGGGGTTCGCCCTCTCCCACGGCCGGGCCCACCGGCTGCCGGTGCACGTGATCCACGCGTGCGCGGACACCCCGCACCGGACGGGGAGATTCGCGCGCTCAGCGGCCGGAGAGGACGTTCGGCGATGGGTGGAGGAGGTGGCGAGCGCGTTGGAAGGCGACCGCCGCGGCATGGTCGTCACCGCCACCGTCTCCGGTGAACCGCCGCTCGCGGCACTGCTGTCGCACGGCCATCGGGCGTCACTGCTGGTCGTCGGCTCTCGCGGGCTGGGGCCCCTCAGAGCGCGGCTCCTCGGGTCGGTGAGCCGAGGACTGCTGCACCACGCGTCCTGGCCGGTGGCCGTGGTGAGATCCCGCAGCCCGCACGGCCGTGGCCGGGAGCTCTCCTTCAGGGAACTTTGAGCCTGTCCGGCCTCTCCTGATCGGGGACCTTCGCCACGGGACCTGGAGCCCGGCCGGTTCGCGCGGGCTCGCGCGTCACCGCCTCCTCGCCGCCCTGGCACGCGCACGCACGATGGAGCGCACCGTCAGCAGGGCGGCGACGAGGACGATCTGACCACCGAGGATGATGCGGTTGACGTCCACCGCGGGTTGCCAGCGAACCTCGGAGTCCTTGACGACGAACACCCCGGCGGCGGTGACGTCGAAACCGAACCCGCCCCCCGACCCTTCCGCGGCCTGCTCGCCCCCTTCCTTTCCGCCGCCCCCACCACCGCCACCGATCACCCTGGCCACGGGAATGATCGTCACACCGTCCTGGACGATGGGCTCGCCGAAGACCCGCCTGATCGAGACGGTGTCCTTCGCCTGTTCGAGAATCTCCGTGATTTTCACGGTGCCTTTTCCTTTCGACGGCCGATGTCCCCTCCATGATCGTGCGGAACACGGTGCCGGGGAAAGGGGCGAAGGTCCGTCCCCGAGGGGAGGCCGCTCCTCAGGGGGGACGAAAGCCCTGGTCCTCGGGGAGGACGAAAGCCCTGGTCCTCGGAGAGGACGAAAGCCCTGGTCCTCGGAGAGGACAAAAGACTCTGTCCTCGCGCACCGAAGTCGGGACCTGTGGCCCTGGGGCCGGGCCGCCCGGCGCGGCTCTGATGGGAGGGAAGGGAGAACAGCCATGTCCGCTCTGATCATCGCCGGAACCGACGGCTCCATCGGCGCGACCGCCGCGGTCGGATGGGCCGCCGACGACGCCGCCCGTACCGGCCTGCCGCTGCGCATCGTCACCGCCGTGCACCGCCGGCCGAACGACATCTCCAGATTCCCCGTCCTCGACGGGGAGGAGGACGCGATGACCCGGGGCGCACGCGAGGTGCTGGACGAGGCCGAGGCGACGGCACGCACCCGACAGCCCACCGCGGAGGTGAGCACCACGTTGGCCGAGGGCCCACCCTCGTTGGTCCTGCGCGATCTGGCACGGGACGCGGCGGAGATCATCATCGGAAGCCGTGGTCTCGGCGGCTTCGCCGGAGCCGTCATCGGTTCGGTCAGCATGCACGTCGCCGGGCACGCGCACTGCCCGGTCGTCGTGGTCCAACCGGGCCAGGTGCCGGCGTACGGCGAGATCACGGTCGGTGTCGACGACTCCGACGCCTGCGAGCCCGCCCTCGCCTACGCCTTCGAACAGGCCAGGCATCGCGAATGCACGCTGCGCGCCCTGTACGCCTGGCAACTGCCCGTGCACGTCTTCGCCCCGGAGATCGCCTACGACATGGACGAGGTCCGCATCGCCCAGTACGCCGCGATGGCCGACCGGCTCGCCTCCTGGCGGCAGAAGTATCCCGAGGTGAGCCTCATCGAGGACGTTCGGTGCGCGCACCCGGTCGAGGCACTCGCCGAGGCCTCCAAAGAGGGAGACCTGCTCGTCGTCGGTTCCCACGGCCGTGGCACCCTGGGCTCGCTGCTGCTGGGGTCGGTCAGCCGGGGTGTCCTGCATCACGCGCACTGCGCCGTCGCGGTCGTCCGCTCGTGACGACGTTCACGGCCACCGTGGCGACCGCGGGCCCCGTGCGAGTGCTCGAGGCATCCGTGGAAATGACCTGAACCCTTCCCGCCCGCGAGTGCGGCGAGGGGCCGGCCGGGACCCCTTTCTCCCAGGAGATCTCACTTCGGGAGGGCCCGGAGGAGGTCAGGCCCGTGCCGGGCATCCGTACGGCGCGGCCCTCCGTTTGACCCGCACGGACGGGGTAGGGGAGACATCGCCGCAGCTCAGGCGATCCGGGAGGGGAAATGACCAAGTTCGGATACTTCTTGTCGAGTGAGGAACACGGTCCGGCGGAACTCGTACGGCAGGCCAAATTCGCCGAGCGGGCGGGCTTCGAAGGGCTGTGGATTTCCGACCACTTTCACCCATGGCTGGACGTGCAGGGGGAGAGCCCGTTCGTCTGGTCGGTGATCGGGGCGGTGGCCGAGGCGACCTCGCTGCCCATCACCACCGCCGTCACCTGCCCGCTGATCCGCACCCACCCGGCGATCATCGCGCAGGCCGCCGCCACCAGTGCGGCGCTGTCCGGCGGCCGGTTCCAGCTCGGTGTCGGCACCGGTGAGGCGCTCAACGAGCACATCCTCGACTCACGCTGGCCCCCGGCCTCCGAGCGGCTGGAGATGCTGGAGGAGGCGGTCGAGCTCATGAGGGAGTTGTGGAGCGGGAAGCTGGTGACCCATCGGGGCACCCACTACAAGGTCGACACCGCCCGCCTGTACACCCTTCCCGACGAGCCGCCGCCCGTCTACATGTCCGCCTTCGGGGACAAGGCCGTGCAGCTGGCCGGGCGCATCGCCGACGGCTACATCTGCACCTCCCCGAGTGCCGAACTGGTGGAGAAGTTCCACAAGGCCGGTGGCGCGGGCAAGCCCTCCCAGGGCGGGCTGAAGGTCTGTTACGCCGCCGACGAGGCCACGGGCCGCAGGACCGCGCACCAGCTCTGGCCGACCCAGGGCATCAAGGGGGAGGCCTCGCAGCTGCTGCCACTGCCCCGCCACTTCGAGGATCTCGCCGAGGCGGTCACCGAGGACGAGATCTCCGCCCCCTGCGGCCCCGACCCCGAGGTGCACGTCAAGGCGATCAAGGAGTACGTGGACGCGGGCTTCGACGAGATCTACATCAGCCAGATCGGCAAGGAGCAGGACGCCTTCTTCGACTTCTACGCCAAAGAGGTCCTACCCCGGCTGCGCTGACATCCATCCGAGGAGGAGAACATGAAAGCTCTCACCTGGCACGGCAGACGCGACGTACGGGTCGAGGAGGTTGCCGACCCGATACTCAAGGAGCCGAACGACGCGATCATCAAGGTGACCACCAGTGCGATCTGCGGATCGGACCTGCACCTGTACGAGGTCCTGGGCCCCTTCATGGGCGAGGGCGACATCCTGGGCCACGAGCCGATGGGCATCGTGGAGGAGGTCGGCTCCGAGGTCACCTCCATCAAGCCGGGGGACAGGGTGGTCATCCCGTTCAACATCTCCTGCGGCCACTGCCACATGTGCGGCCTGAACCTCTTCGCCCAGTGCGAGACCACCCAGGTCCGTGACCAGGGCATGGGTGCGGCCCTGTTCGGTTACACCAGGCTGTACGGCGAGGTTCCCGGCGGGCAGGCCGAGTACCTGCGGGTCCCCGAGGCGCAGTTCGGCCCGATCAAGGTTCCCGAGGGGCCGCCGGACGAGCGGTTCGTCTACCTGTCCGACGTGCTGCCCACCTCCTGGCAGGCGGTGGAGTACGCCGACATCCCCGACGGCGGGAGCGTCACCGTCTTCGGGCTCGGCCCGATCGGGCAGATGACCTGCAGGATCGCCAAACACCTGGGCTACCGGGTCATCGGCGTCGACGGGGTGCCCGAGCGGCTCGCGATGGCGCGCCGGCACGGCGCCGAGGTGCTCGACGCCTCCGCGACCGCCGACATTCCCGGCGCGGTCAGGGAGCTCACCGGAGGGCGCGGCACCGACTCGGTGATCGACGCGGTCGGCATGGAGGCGCACGGCTCCCCGGTCGCCAAGTTCGCCCAGACCGTCACCGGCCTGCTGCCCGACGCGATCGCCGCCCCGCTGATGTCCAGCGCGGGCGTCGACCGGCTGCGCGCGCTCAACCAGGCCGTCGACACGGTACGGCGCGGCGGCACGATCTCCGTCGTCGGCGTCTACGGCGGCATGGCCGACCCGATGCCGATGCTGAGGATGTTCGACAAGGGCGTCACCCTGCGGATGGGCCAGGCCCACGTCAAGCGCTGGATCGACGACCTGATGCCGCTGGTGACCGACGACTCCGACCCTCTGGGGGTGATGGACCTGGCCACCCACAGGCTCCCTCTCGACCAGGCGCCGCACGGTTACGAGATCTTCCAGAAGAAGCGGGACGGGGCGATCAAGGTTCTTCTCAACCCCTGACACACCGGACAGGTCGCGAGAAGAAGCACGAAGAACGTCACCGGAAGAACACGAAGGGGAAAAGGAGAGGAATGGACGCGATCGTTCTGCTGAAGGACGACCACAAGACCGTCGAAAAGCTGTTCAAGGAGTTCGAGAGCGCGGGGGAGCGGGCGTACAAGAAGAAGCGGGAACTCGTCGACCAGATCATCGAGGAGCTCACCGTCCACGCTCACATCGAGGAGCAGATCTTCTACCCGGCCGCGCGTGAGGGCGCTCCCGAGACCTCCGACCACGTCCTGGAGAGCGTCGAGGAGCACCACGTGGTGGTCTGGATGCTCTCCGAACTGGCCGGGCTCGACCCCGAGGACGAGCGGTTCGACGCCAAGGTCACGGTGTTGATCGAGAACGTCCGCCATCACGTCAAGGAAGAGGAGGAGGAGTGGTTCCCGGAGGTGCGGGAGGCGATGGGGCGCAAGAGACTCCAGGAGATCGGTGAGGAGATGGAGAAGGCCAAGGCCGGGGCTCCCAGGGACCCGCTCGCCCTGAGCAGCGCCCGCGCCTGACCTCTTCACGCGCCCGTACGGCTCTCGCGGCGGCATGCCCCTCCGAACGTCGGAGGGGCATGCCTCTACGGGGGACGCAGAGGAGATACGGCGTCTCGGCTGGCAGGGGTCTTCTCACCGGCTCGGTGACGGCCTTAGGGAGACCGGGCGAGGCGGGAGCCCCGCGACACGCACGGGCCCCGGCCCCCGATCGGGGGCCGGGGCCCGCGTGCGCCGGGGTCCGTTCCGGTGTCAGGGAAGCTGTTCGGTGACGAGAAACGCGACGCCGCCCCCCTCGTCGACGTCGGCGTCCAGCGACTTGTCGTCGAGCATGTCCACGACCTGCGGGTCGAGGAAGATCCGTGCTCCTTCCGACTCCACCACCCTGTCGGCGGACTCGGGGTGTTCCGCGATCGAGAGCACGAGCGATCCGGTTCCGTCGCTCTGGGATGAGATGCGCACCCCGGTATCGGGGGAGTCTGTCATCTGCGAGCTGAGATCCCGGATTACCTGGGCTGCCGTGTCCGTCAATGTGAGCATTGCTACTCCTTGTCGGTATCGGGACTTGGATTCTTCGCCCTTGCCCGCTCTCATCCGCCCCAACCATCCCCCCGGATTTTCTCGCGGCGACCACGATCGGCCGATCATGCGGGATGCCGGTCAAGGCGCTCTGCCGCCTTGCGCGCGGCGATCAGGACCGGGTCCCACACCGGGGCGAACGGGGGAGCGTACGACAGGTCGAGCCCCGTCATCTCCTCCACCGTCATCTCGTGCCACAGGGCGACGGCCAGGGCGTCGATGCGCTTGGCCGCGCCCTCCTGGCCGACGATCTGGGCCCCCAGCAGGCGGCCCGTCCCCCGGTCGGCGATCACCTTGATCTTCATCATCCGGGCGCCGGGAAAATACCCGGCGCGCGTGGTGGACTCCACGATCTCGCCGACCGGTTCGAACCCGGCCTCCAGCGCCTGCGCGGTCGTCAGGCCGGTGCGCGCCACCTCGTACTGGCAGATCTTGGAGACCGCGGTGCCCACGACACCGGGGAAGGAGGCGTACCCGCCGCCGATGTTGATGCCCGCGACGCGTCCCTGCTTGTTGGCGTGGGTGCCCAGCGCGATCGCGACCGGCCGCCGGGAGACCCGGTGGAAGGTCTCGACGCAGTCACCGGCGGCCCAGACACCCTCCACCGGGGTCCGCATCCGCCGGTTCGTCCTGATCCCCGAGGTCTCGCCGACCGGGATGCCCGCGGCCTCGGCCAGCGCGCTGTTCGGCCGGGTGCCCAGCCCCAGGACGATCAGGTCCGCGGGCAGGGCCCGGCTGCCGGTGCGTGCCGCGCGGACCCGCCCCCCTGATTCCTCGAAGCACTCGATGCGTTCGCCGAGGTGCACCTGGACCCCCAGGTTGCGCAGGGCGTCGGTGATGAGGGCGCCCATGTCCGGGTCGAGCGTGCTCATCGGCTGCTCGCCGCCGTCGACGAGCGAGACCTCCAGTCCACGCCGCACCATCGCCTCGGCCATCTCCAGGCCGATGTAGCCCGCGCCGACCACCACGGCCCTGCGCGGCCCGCGCTCCAGGGCCTCCAGCAGCGCGATGCCGTCGTCCAGGGTCTGCACCCCGTACACGCCCCTGGCGTCGGCGCCGGGCAGGTCGGGCCTGGCCGGTACGGCGCCGGGGGCGATCACGAGCTGGTCGAAGGGCTCCAGGCCGCGGCGGCCCTCCTCGTCGCGTACGGTCACCACGCGCCGGTCCAGGTCGATCTCGACGACCTCGCTGCGCAGCCGCAGGTCGATGGCGAACTCGTCGCGGAACACCTCGGGACGACGGCTGATCAGCGACTCCACGTCGGCGACCTCCCCGCCCACCAGGTAGGGGATGCCGCAGGCCGAGTAGGAGGCGTGCGCTCCCTTCTCGAAGGCGACGATTCGCAGGTCCTCGGGCCCGCGCCGGCGCCTGGCCTGGGAGGCCGCGCTCATCCCCGCGGCGTCGCCGCCGATCACCACCAGTCGTTCCGTCATCGCCTCATCCCTCGTGTGGACCGCCGATGCTACGGCTTCCTCCCCGGGACACGCTCAAACGGGTACGCCGCCACGCCGTGCGCCTGAGGCGGGTCCTCGGATTTCTCCTCGGGACACGCTCAACGGGCGCCCCGTCACGCCGTGCGCCTCCGGCGGGCACTCAGACCACCTCGAAGTCGGCCATCATCGCCATGTCCTCGTGTTCGAGATTGTGGCAGTGGATCATGTAGCGCCCGCGGAAGCCTTCAAACCGCACCAGGACCTCCACCACCTCGTACGGGCGCAGGTCGACGGTGTCCTTCCAGCCGCCGTCCGTCGCTGCCGGGGCCCTGCCGTTGCGTGACAGCACCCGGAAGTGGGCCAGGTGCACATGCACGGGGTGGTGGAAGTCGCTGGTGAGGCGCCAGATCTCGGTGGTGCCGAGCCGGGGGCGGGCCAGCGGGACACCGGGCCGGAACGGCAGGCCGTTGATCGTCCAGGCGGCGTCGGGGCCCACCCCGGTCCTGCGGAAGTCGAAGAGACGCGAAGCGGCGGCGGACGACCTGAGGGCCGGTTCGACCGCGGCCAGACGGCCGGGCACCGCGCTGTCCTCCCGGGCCCGGCGCGCGACACGAAAGCGCATCACGTCGCGTGTCCGGCCGGTGCCGAGGGTGTTGACCATCGTCACCTCGCTGCCGACCGGGTAGGCGGAGAAGTCGACGACCACGTCGAACCGTTCGGCGGGGGCCATCGTGATCGTCTCGTGCGCGACGGGGGCGGCCAGCAGCCCGGCGTCGCTGCCGACCTGGACGAACCGGCCGCCGGGGGTGAGCTCCAGCCGGTAGCGGCGGGCGTTGGAGGCGTTGAGCAGCCGCAGCCGGTATCGGGTGGCCGAGACCTCGAGCACCGGCCAGGGAGCGCCGTTGACCAGGATCACGTCACCCTCGACGCCCTGCATGTAGGCGGCCTCGACCCCGGCGCTCACCAGCAGGCTGGGATCGGTCGCCGGGTAGCGGAACGAGCCGTCGGCCTCGAACGCGCGGTCGCAGATCATCAGGGGGACGTCCCGCTCGCCCCTGGGCAGCGGCAGCGCGTCGTCCTCGTCATCCCCGACGATCATGAACCCGGCGAGCCCTCGCCAGACCTGCGGGGCGGTGAAGTCCATCCGATGGTCGTGGTACCAGAGCGTGGCGGCCCGCTGGTCCAGCGGGTACGCGTAGTCCCTCGCCCCGGCGTGCAAGGTCCACTGGGAGGGGTCCACGAGCATGCCGTGGTGGGAGTGGCCGCCGGGCGGGGGCCGGAAGCCGCGCCCGGCGGCCACCACCAGGTCGGTGGGGTAGCCGTCCGAGCCGGACGGGGTGACGCCGCCGTGCAGGTGTGTGGAGGTCGGCACGGGCAGCTCGTTGCGCACCCGGATCGTGACGGGGCTCGCGCGCCTCACCGCGAAGGTGGGACCGGGGAAGGTGCCGTCGAATCCCCACACCTCGGTCGTGGTCCCCGGGATGATCTCCACCTTCGCGGGACGCTGGACCACCTCGTAGTGTCCCGGCCCGGTGGGGCGCGCCACGGCGGGGATCGGCAGCGGGACGGTGAACGGCCTGGGCAGCGGCAGCGCGCTGGACAGGACCCGGCCGGAGACCTCGGCCGACACCGAACCGCAGCCCGCCGCGGCCAGGCCCGCCGCACCGAGCGCGCCGCCCAGGAAAAGCCTTCTGGAGATCACGCCGCGACCCTCCGCTGTCCCCGCCAGGTCCAGGCGGTCATCCACACGGCGAGACCGAAGATCACCATCGCGAGCGGGATGTGCGGGGCGACCAGACGCTCCATGCCCAGCAAAATCTGGACGTTCAGCAACACCGCCTGCAGGACGCTCACCCACAGCGGCCACACCGGGCCGCGCGCGGGGCGCCACAGCGCGATCGCGGCGATGAGCTGCAGGCCGACCAGCACCGTGGTCACGGTGGCGTTGAGGCTGTGGTGGGCGAGCAGGTCCACCTGCCCGGTGACGAACATCCCGGCGATGATCGCCTGCCCCAGCACGGTCGCCAGGTGCAGGGTGGCGGTGGCCCGCAGGGACCAGACGATCCAGGCGGGCACGCGGGCCCGGCCGGTCGAGGCGGGCGGGGAAATCATGGGCACCTCCGTCGGATTGTGGTGTCCAGGCTCTCGGCCACGGGCTCGGGCGTCGTCACCCCGAGGGCGGGGCTTGGCCGTACTCCCGGTGGCGTACGAGGCTACGGCCGCACCTCGGGGTGTACGGCCAGGGGAGTATGCGGGGCCGCCACGCGGGAGGGAAGGGCGCGCCGCCGGGACGCGTCGGACCCGCTCACGGCGTGTCATCCCCGCGAACGGATGCCGCCTTTCCGGTAAGCGATGCAAATATTTGCGAAAAATGTCATCGACTTTCATGTGTGGCGCCGATCGATGTCGAGGTTCTGTCGAGGGCGAGCCGTCGTCCGGTCCCGAATCGACGGTCCTGTGCCTCCATCGCCCCCCGGCGGAGGTCTGGGCCCATATCGGGCTGACCGTTCCGTGTCGCCGATTCCTCCTGTCGCCGTCGATCGCGCGGACGGGGAGGGGGTCCGCTGAGGGCCAAGAAGTTACGGGGGGATGGCAGACCGATCACTGTCACTTTTTTGCATCTGAATAGGTGGACTCTTGCTGCACTCTGCACGCCTCTATATCTTTCTCGTAACCGACCCGCCAAGGAGTGCCTCGGATGAAATCCCCCAAGCTCGCGATGCTGCTCGCCGCGGCCATCGCGCTCACCGCCGCAGGGTGCGGCAATGACGACAGCGGATCCCCGGCCGCGGACAGCACGCCGGGTGCCGCCGGGGCCGAGGCTCCGGTCACGATTTCCGTCGGCTGTCAGCCGCCGAAGAGCAACCCGCTGGAGCGGACCGCCTGGGACGAGGACGTGGCGGCGTTCAAGAAGCTGCACCCGAACATCACGATCGAGAGCAAGGACGCCTTCCCCTGCATCAACCCCGACACCTTCCAGGCGAAGCTGGCCGGTGGGTCGATGGAGGACGTCTTCTACGTCTACTACACCGATGTCAAGAAGATCATCGCCGCGGGCCAGGCCGCCGACATCGCCCCCTACGCCAGTGGTGTCACCAAGCTGAACGACCTGCGCCCCGACGTCCTCGGCATCTTCAAGGAGGGCGAGAAGCTCTACGGCCTGCCCAGGAACAACTACTCGATGGGCCTGGTCTACAACCGCAAGCTCTTCACCCAGGCCGGTCTCGACCCCGACGCGCCGCCCAAGACCTGGGCCGAGGTGCGCGACGCCGCCAAGAAGATCAGTGATCTCGGCCCCGGATACGTCGGTTTCGGTGAGTACAGCGCCGGCAACACCGGCGGCTGGCACTTCGCGGCCTCCCTCTACGGGCGCGGTGGCGAGATGGTCACCCCCGACGGCAGGGCCGCGGCCTTCAACAGCCCCGAGGGCAAGGCCGTCCTGGAGAACCTCAAGACCATGCGCTGGACCGACAACAGCATGGGCGCCAAGCAGCTCCTGCAGTGGGAGGACCTGATGCGGATGATGGGCGGCGGCAAGCTCGGCATGATGATCGGCGCCCCCGACGTCGTCCAGGCGGTGAACAACGACTTCAAGGGCAAGTTCGAGGACTACGGGGTCACCGCGCTGCCCGAGGCCAAGGCCTCGCTCAACGGCGGCGACGGCTACATGATCCACCCCAAGGCCACCCCCGAGAAGATCAAGGCCGCCCTGCTGTGGCTGGAGTTCCACGAGCTCACCCCCGGCCAGGGTCAGTTCAACTACGCGCGCAACAAGCAGCAGGGCCGCCCCGTCGGCCTGCCGATCCCCGACCTGTACGGCGACACCGCTCCCGGCAAGGAGATCACCGAGCTGCGCAAGGCGAACGCCACCGTGCCCGTGGAGAACTTCACCACCTTCGTGGACGGTTCCGCGGCCATCCAGAACAAGCTTGAGCCGCCGAAGTCCCAGGAGCTCTACGCGATCCTCGACGTGCCCATGTCGGCGGTGCTGACCAGGCAGGACGCCGACATCGACAAGTTGTTGGCCGACGCCGAGGCCAAGGCGAACAAGGTGCTGGCGAAGTCGAGCTGACCCGCTGATGCCCGGGGTGGCGGCCCCAGGGGCCGCACCCCCCCCCACAATTCGGAATAGGGGGTGAACCCAATAACACAAAAAACCGGTAATGTACACGAAAGGGGAAACAG
>NZ_JBEZEZ010000038.1:0-72993 GCF_040649155.1 Streptosporangium sp. NPDC049046
CCGTCCCCATGGTCGACGGCCAACCCCTGCTCTACCACTGGTTCGTCTACACCCACTTCGCCACCGCGAGCCACCTCACCGGCATCGAACCCCTCCTCCTGCTCTTCCGCCTGGGCATGCTCCCCATGATGTTCACCCTGACGATCCTCCTGGCCATGATCGCCCACCGCCTCACCCGCTCCCACCCCGCCACACTCCTCGCCATCACGGGCTCGATCTCGGTCGGAGCGGCGAGCCTCTACCTGGGCAGCAGCGATCTGTTCACCTGGGGAGGCATTCCCGACGCCTCATGGACGAGCCCCACCCAGGCGTTCGGAGCTCTGCTGTTCGCCCCGGTCGTCCTGCTGCTCGTCGACCTCCTCGAAGGACGCAGGCGTGACGAAGGACGCAGACGTGACGTCGGCAGATGGCTCCTGCTCGGCGTGTTCATGGTGGCGGTCATGGGAGCC
The DNA here is from genome assembly GCF_040649155.1 of Streptosporangium sp. NPDC049046. NCBI lineage: Bacteria > Bacillati > Actinomycetota > Actinomycetes > Streptosporangiales > Streptosporangiaceae > Streptosporangium > Streptosporangium sp. NPDC049046. The sequence continues at coordinate 450 of NZ_JBEZEZ010000038.1, forward strand.
AAGGCCGTCTACCTGCCCCTGCTCGCGGCGGGCCTGCTGGCGGTGGTCGCGGTCGAGGTGATCAGGCGGCGCCGGGTGCCGTGGCCCGCGCTCGTCGCGCTCGGGATGACCGCGGCGTGCTTCCTCATCGCGCAGGTGACGCTGTTCGGCCGGGTGCGGCAAGGGCTGGTCGTCGACCCCTTCTCGTTCGCGCGAGCCGCGTGGGGCGAGTTGACCGGCCTGGGCGAGCAGGTGAGCCCTCCGTCGGCCTCGGTGCTCGCCGTCGCGTCGCTCTACCTGTTGTGCTGGGCCGTCGCGTGGTGCGGGATCCTCGGGCTGTTGTGCAGGCCGAGACTGCTCCTGCGACCGGCGGTGGTCCTCCTGCTCGGCATGGGCGCGGCGGGCATGGGCGCGGCGCTCCTGCTCGGGCACCCGGGCCGGAGCCAGCTCTTCTTCCTCTGGGGCGCCTATCCCTACCTGGTGATCGTCGCGGTCTACGGGATCCTCGTCCTCCTGCGGCGCGCACGGGTCTCGCCCCGAGCGGCGATGTGCTCGGCCGGCGCCGGAGCGGTCGCCGCCTATGCGATTCCCGCCCTGTGCGGCGTCAGGATCCCTCTCGGTCCCGGTGAGGGGGACACCGTCCTCTACCGCCCGTACATCGTGCTGGCGGTGGCCGTCGTCCTGGTGTCCGCCGTCCTGGTCGTCAGGTGCGGTGGCCTTCGCGGATGTGCCCTCGTGACCATCATGCTCGCGGCCATCGGCCTGCCCGCCTACGGGCACGCGCGTGTCCTTTCCGTCATGGACCGCCTCATCGGAAACGGCTCTCCCCCGGTCAGGCCGGTGGCCTCACCCGTACCCCTGGGTGCCCTGGAGGCCGGCCGGTGGCTGCGCGCCCACTCGGACCCCGACGACCTGGTCGCCACGAACGCGCACTGCCGCTGGGGGTACGAAAACCCGTGCGACAGCCGCCAGGCCTGGGTGGCCGCCCTGTCGGAGCGGCGGGTGCTGGTCGAGGGATGGACCTACACCGCGGCGAACACGAGTCGCTGGCGACCGGGGTCCCCTCCGGAACGCCTGCCGTTCTGGGACGGCGAGCGGCTCGCCCTCAACGACGCCGCCTTCCAGGCCCCCTCGGCGGCCACGATCGGGCGGCTGCGCGAGCGCTACGGGGTGCGCTGGCTCTTCGCCGACGAACGCCGCACCGGCCGGACCTCCAGGATCGGGGACTTCGCCGAACTCCGGTTCCGCTCCGGCGACTGCGCCGTCTACCGGATCCCGGAGCACGAGGTCTCCCCAGGCGCCGCCGACGACCCACCGGGTGACGACGCGTCGGCCCGGCGAGCCGGGCCGGAAGGACACCGAGCCCATCAGGGAGGTTGACATGAGGATTCTGCACATCGGATACCGACTTCCACCCGAGCCGGGAGGAAAGGAGCGCTATATCGAGCGCCTCAGCCACGAGCAGATGCTGCGCGGGCACGAGGTGGTCGTCGCCCACCGGCGCGGCGACGTCCCCGGCGGCGCGAGGGTGCTTCCGCTGGCACGGACAGCTGCCAGCCGTGCCGTCTCCAGGAGGTCGGATGTGATCGCCTTCGCCATGGAGTGCGCGCGGACGCTCCGCCGGGCGCACCGGATCGACATCGTGCACGCGCACGGCGACCACCGCGAGGCGCTCGGTCTCGGCTCCGCCGCACGGCGGGCGGGGATCCCCCTCCTGATCCATGTCCACGGTGCCCTCACCGTGCGTCACCGGCGGATCATGCCCTGGGCCTTCCGCCACACCGACGGATTCATCGTGGCCGGAGAACGGCCGCGGGAGGACCTGCTGGCGGCCGGCGTGCCGGAGCGGCGGATGCGGGTCATACCCGGCGGCCTGAACCTCGATCACCTCGCCGGATTCCGGGAGAGACATCCGGTCGAACCAGGACTGATCGTCAGTGTGGGCTCGCTGGTGGAGGTGAAGAACCACGCGCTGACCATTGAGGCCTTCCACCGGCTACGGACCGACCATCCCGGCGCGCGCCTCGTCATCGCGGGTGACGGCCCGGAACGCGCCCGGCTTGAGCGGCTCGCCGGGACAGGGCGGGGGATCGAGTTCACCGGGCACATCCCCGCCGACGACGTGTACTCGCTGGTGAGCCGTGCCCAGGTGGTCGTGCACGCCTCCCAGCGGCTTCCCTCCATCGGCGAGGGCATTCCCTTCGCCCTCCTGGAGGCCCTCGCGCTGGGTACCGCCGTCATCGTCTCGTCCGACGCCTCGCTCGGCACGGCCGTGGCGGACGGCTCCGCCTACCGCGTCTTCCGGTCGGGATCCGTGCACGACCTGGTGACGCACCTGCGGTCGGTCCTCGACGACGAGGCGCTGTGCCTTGAGATGATCGAACGCGGTGTGCGGGCCGTGTCGAACCTCGACTGGCGGACGGTGGGCGACCGCATCGGGGAGTGGTACGAGACGCTCATCGCCGACCGGTCCCTCGCCCCGGTGAGCGCGTCATGAGCGGCCTGCACGTCTGTGAAGTGATCAAGACGCTGGACGTGGGCGGCGCGGAGGTCCTGCTCGTCGAGAGGCTGCTCTCCGCGCCCCCGACGGGCAAGCGCTACACCGTCGTATGCCTGCGGGCCTCCACCCACGAACTGAGCGGGCGGCTGCGATCGGCGGGCATCCGGGTCGTCGACCTCACCTCGTGCCCGCGTTGGCTCCGCCTGGCCCGCCTCGCGTGCGTGGTGCGAAGGCTCGAACCCGACGTTCTCAACATCCACTCCCCCCTTCCCGCGTCGCTCCTGCGGCCCGTGTCCCAGCTGTTGAGTCCTCGCCCGGCCCTGGTCTCGACGGTGCACAACGTGCGCTACCGCCTGCCGACGATGTTGCTCGACCGGGCGACGGGATGGCTGGACATCCGGACCGTGGCCGTCTCCCCCGAGGTCGCCCGCGCTCGCACCGGCAGGCGCTCGCGGGGCCTGTCCGTTCGCGTGCACGGCGTCCACGTCGCCGAACAACGCCGTTGGGCGGCTCGATCGGAACAGACGAGGCGAGAGTGGAACGTCTCCCCGGACTCCTTCCTGGTCGTGCACGTCGCCAACTTCCGCGCGCAGAAGAACCACGAGCTACTCGTCGAAGCCGCGGCGAGGGTCGGGGAGCGAGACCCCCGTCCCGTGTTCCTGCTCGCCGGATCCGGTCCCCTGCACGCGCGGGTGGCTCGCCGGGTCGAGGATCTCGGCCTGGGCAACGTGCGCCTGCTCGGTCACGTGCCCGACGCCGACCGGCTCATCGCCTCCTCCGACCTGCTCGTGCTCAGCTCCTCCTACGAGGGGTTGCCGGTGGTCGTCATGGAGGCTCTCGCCGCGGGCGTGCCCGTCGTGTCCACCGCCGTGGGCGGGGTGCCCCATCTGATCGAGGACCGGAGGAACGGCCTCCTCGTCAGGCCGGAGGACCCCGCCGCCCTCGCCGAGGGCATCCTGCGGGCGATGCGACCGGAGATCCACGCCCGCCTTCGCGAAGGAGCGCGGGAAAGCGCGGAGCTCGTGGACATCAGCCGGGCGGCCGCCTGGTTCGACCGGCTCTATGACGAGGTCTGCTCGTAGGACATGGTCACCACTCTCGGACGTGCCGTCCAGCGGATGCGCCCACCCGGCGGGCGCCATCTGCGGACCTTCACATCGCTGACCGCCGCCGGCCTTGGCGAGGCGGTTCTTCCCACTCTCAGCCTGATCGCCCTGGTACGCCTGACGGGGGCTGAGACATCGGGTCAGGTCATCTTCGCCCAGTCTGTGGCGACCGTCTGGTTCCTCCTGTGCGATCCCTGCCTGGAGAACGCCGCCCAGCGATTCGTGCCCATCGAACAGCAGCGGAGCGGGCAGGGCTCCTCGCTGTTCATGCGCCTGATGCACTGGGATGTGGCGATCGGCGTGGCCGCGGCCTGTGTCGGTCTCGTGGCGGTGCTGGCCGCGCGCCTGCTGGGTTCACTGTCGGACGAGTTCGCGCTCATGTTCGCTCTCGCGATCATCACACGCGGGTCCATGGCGTCGTACGGCACGGCGGGCGCGGCCTTCGCGCTGACAGACCGGCTGCGCGCTCTGGGCACGCTCAGGACGCGATGCGCGGTCCTGTCGTTCGGGCTGTCCCTTGGCGGGTTGTTCCTTGGCGGGCCCCTTCTCTACCTGGGGGGGCAGGCCGCGGGTGCGCTGGTGATGGCGGTGGTGTTCTACCTGTTGGCGACCCGAGGGCTCCTCGCACGAATGGGACCGGCCGTCGCACGGGTCCGGCTGCCCTCGGGCATGGTCGCCTTCACCGTGAAGACATCCATGGGCACCAGCGTGGCCGGGATCTCCGACTCGGGCATCCTCACTCTGGCCGGCCTGCTGGGCGGGCCGACCCTGGTGACCATCCTCAAGATCGCATCGGCCCCCGGCCGCTTCTACGCCAACCTGGCGATCCCGGTGGCCGCGATGCTCTATCCCCGGATCATCCGGAGTGCCACGGCGGGAGCGGGAAGGGCAGCCATCATCCGGGACATCACGCGCACCACCCTGCTGCTCGCCGCGGCCGGAGCGGCGACCATCGCCGTCGCGCTCCCGGTGACCGACGCCGTCATCGGCATGGCCTACGGCCCCGGCTACGCCCACCTCGGCGTGGTCGCCGTGGTGCTCCTGGGCGCCGCCTGCGTGAAGGGAGCGGTCTGCTGGTCCAACGTGCTCCCCCTCGCCCTCGGCAGGCCCGGCCGGCGGCTCGCGTACCTCCTGGCGGAGGGGGCCATGCTCCTGGGCGTGCTCCTCGTCGGCAGCCGGACCACCTCGGGCCCGTTCCAGGCGTCGCTCTGTTTCGCATGGGGAACGCTCGCCGTCGCCACGCTCGGCACGGCTTTCTGGATCGGGTCGTTGCGGCGTATCACCGACCTCGGTTGTCCAGAGCGCGAGTGATCTGCCGGCATCGAAACACAGATATATAAAAGGCTAATTCGCCATATTTCCCGCGCGGCCACTCGCAAAGCCATCGGATCCGATAGGGATCATCGGGCGGACTGCGAACACTTGGGACGACCCAGCTAGATCATGCCTAGGTAGGGAATAGGAAAAACATCGCGCCATCACCGTGATGGTGTCGGCGAACAGCCCAAAGGGCGAACTAGTTTCTCCAACGTGAACCAGGCCTGTCACCGAGGAGCCCGCATGAAGCCGGACGGCCGGATTCGTGTCATGGAAATCATCGCCCGAATGAACGTCGGCGGCCCCGCCACGCAGGTGTCGGGGCTGTCGGAGGGGTTGGACGCGAAGGAATTCGACCACCGCCTCTACACCGGCTACGTCGACGGCCAGGAGTGCGACCACCTCCGGCTGCACGGGACGGAGACACAGGTCCACCGGGTCCCCGGCCTCGGCCGGTCGGTCAGACCCGGAGACGACTACCGCGCGCTCTTCTGGCTGATCGGCGCCATGCGGGCGTTCCGTCCGCACATCGTCCACACCCGCACGGCCAAGGCGGGCGCCCTGGGCAGGGTGGCCTCCCGTCTGGCCGGCGTCGGCTCGGCCCGGGTGCACGTCTTCCACGGGCATCTCCTGCACGGCTACTTCTCCCCGCTCAGGCGCGAGCTCTACGTGCGGTCGGAACGGCTCCTGGCCTCCGTGTCGGACCGGCTCGTGACGGTGGGGTCCCAGGTCAGGGATGATCTGCTCCAGGCCGGGATCGGGCGCCCCTCGCAGTACGTGGTGATCCCTCCCGGTGTCGGGCTGAAACCGATCCCCGACCGCGGGACGGCACGCGCCGCACTGGGACTGCCTCCGGACGCGCCCATCGTGGCGTACGTGGGCCGCCTCACCGCGGTGAAGCGGCCCGACCGGTTCCTCGCCGTGGCCGACGCCGTGTCCAGGCAGATCCCCGGCTGCCGCTTCGTCGTATGCGGGGGCGGCGACCTGGAGCGGCAGGTCACCCGGGACGTCGAGCCCGTCCGCGACTCCTTTCACCTGCTCGGCTGGAGGAAGGACGTGGAGACCGTCTACGCCGCCGCCGACGTGGTCGTGCTCACCTCCGACAACGAGGGGACCCCGCTCAGCCTCATCGAGGCCGGCATGGCGGGCACGCCGGTCGTCTCCACCCGGGTGGGAAGCGTCGCCGAGGTCGTCAGGGACGGCCACACCGGTCTGCTGGCCTCGACCGACCCGGCCGAACTGGCGGCGCACACCGTCCATCTGCTCCGCGACCCGGGCCTGGCCCGCCAGATGGGCGAGGCGGCCCAGGAGTGGACACGATACGCGTTCGGCGTGGATCGCCTTGTCTCCGATACCGAGCACCTCTACCGGTCACTGTGCGGGAAGGGCGGCCGGCGGCTCGTGGCGGAGGGGAACGCACGATGAGAGTGCTGGTGACGGGCGGCGCCGGTTTCATCGGCGCGCACATGTGCCGGGCGCTGGCCGCCAGGCCCGAGGTCGGGCACATCACGGTGCTGGACGATCTGAGCAGCGGGGATCTCGCCAACCTCGACGGCGTCGAGGCGACGGTGGTGACGGGCAGCATTCTGGACCGAGACCTGCTGACGGACCTGGTGGCCGGTGCCACGCACGTGATCCACCTCGCCGCCCGGCCGTCGGTGCCCCGCTCCCTGGCCGACCCGCTGGCCTCGCACGCCGTCAACGCGACCGGCACCCTGCACGTGCTGGAGGCGTGCCGCGCGAGCAGACCGCACGTGATCCTCGCCTCCTCGTCCTCGGTGTACGGCGACAGTCCCGAATCCCACAAGCACGAGGAGCTGCCCACCAGACCGCTCAGCCCGTACGGGGCAGGCAAGCTCGCCGCGGAGGCGTACGCACTGGCCTACGCGCACAGTTACGGCCTGCCGGTCCTGCCGTTCCGCTTCTTCAACGTCTACGGCCCGCTGCAGAGCGCCGGGCACGCGTACGCGGCCGTGATCCCGGCGTTCGTCTCCGCCGCGCTGCGGGGCGAGCCGGTCCCGCTGCACGGCGACGGCCTCCAGTCTCGGGACTTCACCTACGTGGGCTCGGTGACCCAGGTCCTCGCCGACGCGGCCGCGCGCCGGATGACCAGCACGAAGCCGGTGAACCTGGCGTTCGGGACCCTCGTCTCCCTCCGGCACCTGATGGGCGTCCTCGCCGAGATCCTCGGCCGCCCCGTCGAGGAGACCTGCCTGCCACCCCGGCCGGGCGACATCCGGCAATCCCAGGCCTCTCCCCGTCTGCTGCGCGAACTGTTCCCCGGTGTGTGTCCCGTCCCGCTTGAGGACGGGCTCCGCACGACGGTGGCCTGGTTCGAGAGGACTCAGGCCCCGGCCATCGGGGCGCAGGTCGCCGGCTACGCGTGATCCACCGCATCCTTCCCGCCAACAGAGATCTCCCTCCAAGAACGTGACGAGGAGAACCCCGTGAGCACGACATCAAGCACTAAATATCTAATAACAGGCGGAAGCGGATTCATCGGATCGCATCTGGCCGACGCGCTGCTCGCGCGCGGTGACTCCGTCATCGCCTTGGACAATCTCTCGACGGGACGGCTGGAGAACCTGCGCCCCCATCCGGGCCTGCGTTTCGTGCACGGTTCGGTGCTGGACGAACTCATGGTCGACGAGTTGGTCCATCGGTGCGACGTCGTCGTCCACCTGGCGGCCGCGGTCGGCGTCAAGCTGATCGTCGAGCAACCGCTGCGGTCGCTGACGACCAACATCCGGGGTTCGGAGATCGTCATCGAGGCCGCGCACCGATACCGGAAGAAGATCCTGGTCACCAGCACGAGCGAAATCTACGGCAAGAACTCCTCCGGCGCGCTGCGCGAGGACGCCGACCGCATCCTCGGCAGCCCCGCGGTGGTCCGATGGGCCTACAGCACCGCCAAGGCCGTCGACGAGATCCTCGCCAACGCCTATCACAAGGAGCGCGGCCTGCCGACGATCGTCGTCCGGCTGTTCAACACCGTGGGACCGCGGCAGAGCCCGACCTACGGCATGGTGATCCCGAGCCTCGTCCGGCAGGCCCTGTCGGCCACGCCCCTGACGGTCTTCGGCGACGGGACCCAGACCCGCTGCTTCGCACACGTCTCGGACATCGTCGACGCGCTGCTGCGCTTGCTCGACGAGGACAGGGCCGTCGGTGAGACCTTCAACATCGGCTCCAGCGACGAGGTGAGCATCATGGAACTGGCGAAACTCATCATCGAGTTCACCGGATCCACCTCCGGGGTCGATCTCATCCCCTACTCCCAGGCCTACGAGCAGGGGTTCGAGGACATGACCCGTAGGGTTCCGGACACCGCGAAGCTCCGCGCGCTCACCGGCTGGACTCCGCGGCGCTCTCTCGACCAGATCCTCACCGAGATCATCAGCGAGGCCTCCGGCGATCCGGCGGCGTTCCCGCGGTGAGCGGGACGATCGCCCTCGTCGCGGGAGCGGCCTTCCTGCTCAGCGCGACGGCCGCCGTGCCGCTGGGGCGTCTGGCGCTGCGGTGGGATCTCACCGACCGCCCCGGCGGGCACAAGGCCCACAGCCGCCCGACCCCGTACCTCGGCGGTGTCGCGATCACGGTGGGCACGGTCGTGCCCACCGTGATCGCGCTCGGCCTCGCCGATCTGCAGATCATCGCGATCCTCCTCGCCGCCGCCACGGTGTCCCTCCTCGGCCTGATCGACGACATCACCCCCCTGCCCGCGGTCACCAGGTTGATCGTGGAGACCGCGGTGGCGATCGGGGTGGTGTTCTCCGGCGTCCAGGCGACCGTCACCGGGACGTGGCTGGACAGCGTCCTCACCGTGGTGTGGATCATCGTGATGACGAACTCCTTCAACCTGCTGGACAACATGGACGGCGCGCTGGGAACCGTCACCACCGTGACCGCCGGCCTCCTCGCGGCCACGGCCCTGCTCCAGGGCCACACCTCGCTCGCGGTGCTCCTGTGCGCGCTCGCCTGCGCGTGCCTGGGCTTCCTGCCGCACAACTGGGCGCCCGCGAGAATGTTCATGGGGGACTCCGGGTCGCTGTTCCTCGGATTCACGGTGGCCTGCTCGGCGACCGTCCTGGTCATGGGACGGTCCCCGGACGGGGTGATCGCCGGACTGTTCCTGCCGACGTTCATGGCGACCGTCGACACCTGCATGGTCCTCCTCTCCCGCCTGCTGGCGAACCGCCCGCCGTTGCGGGGTGGTACCGACCACGTGTCGCACCGGCTGCGCCGTATGGGCCTGGGAACCCGTGCGGTCGCCACGACGCTGGGCGCGATCACGGCGTTCACCGGCGCCCTCTGCCTGACGACGGTCTCGGGCCAGCTGTCACCGCTCGTCGCGATGGTCGTGGCGGGCGCGATCGCCGTCACTCTCGCCGGCCTGCTACGGGACACGAACGCCCATCCGCCGGCCCACCCCCCTCGGATCCCTCAGAAAACCCACGAAAGGCGGCGTTGATCCCGTGGATCTGCTCTACTACGCACGGCTGGTGCGCAGGAACTGGCTGATCATCCTCCTCTCACTGATCCTGGCGGTGGGGGCGGCGCTCGCCGTCACGGCGAACATGCCGCCGAAATACGTCTCGACGATCTCCATGCTGGTGTCGGGCCACGACAAGGAGGGCAGCCTCTCCACCGCCTACCAGGCGGGCATGCTGTCGGCCCAGCGGGTGCAGTCCTACGCCAACCTGCTGTCCAGCCGCCGGGTGGTCGGCCAGATCGTCGAGGGCGAGGACATCGCGCGCGTCCAGGGGAACATCAGCGCCGAGGCCGTCCCCGGCACCGTACTCCTGCGTGCCACGGTCACCGACACCGACCCCGCGCGAGCCTCCCTGCTGGCCAACGCCCTGGGGGACCGCTTCTCGAAGCTGATCGACCAGATCGAGCGACCCACTCCGGGCAGCCGCCCCACCATCAAGATCACGATAGTGGACAAGGCGGATGTCCCCCGGGAACCGGTCAGCCCCAGGCCACTGGTCAACCTGGCGGTCGCCGTACTGATCGCGCTGCTCGCCACCATGGCCGTGATCATCCTCCGTGACCGCCTGGACACGACCCTCACGTCCCCCGAGGCGCTACGGGAGGCGTCGGGCAGCTCGGTGCTCGGGGTCATCGGCTACGAGCGGGACGCGCGGCACCACCCCCTGATCCTGCGCGACCGTGGCCGGTCGTCCCGATCCGAGGCGTTCCGCGCACTCCGGACCAACCTGCAGTTCATCGGTGTCGACCGGCAGCCGAAGTCACTCGTGGTCACCAGCTGCCTGCCCGGCGAGGGGAAGTCCTCGACCTCCGCCAACCTCGCGATCACGCTGGCCCAGGCGGGCTGGCGGGTCATCCTGGTCGACGGCGACCTGCGCCGCCCCAGCATTCCCTCCTACCTCGGTATCGAGGGGGCGACGGGCCTGACGGACGTGCTGATCGACAAGGCGCGCCTGAACGAGGTCATCCAGGTCTGGGGCGATGCCGGCCTGTCCGTCCTGCCGAGCGGTCAGATTCCGCCGAACCCGAGTGAGCTGCTCGGCTCGAACGGAATGCGTCAGGTGCTCGCCCAGCTCACCGGGACGTACGACATGGTGATCATCGACGCGCCGCCGCTGCTGCCCGTCACCGACGCCGCGACGATCACCGCGCTCTGCGACGGCGCGCTGCTCGTCGCCCGGTACGGCAAGACCCGCCGGGAGCACATGGCCCGCGCCTCGGAACTGCTGGCGTCGATCAACGCCCGCGTGGTGGGAGGCGTCCTGAACTTCGTCCCTGTCGGTAGCGGCACGTACTACGGTTACGAGTCCGAGGTCAAGAATCCGGTGAGTGTGTGAGCAGCCGGAGCGGGACGGCGAGCGACCTCGCGATGTCCCGTCCCGCCGTCCGGTAGGCCAGCCGGGAGCGCCCGTACGGGTCGGCGATGTCGAACCGGTCGATCCGGACCAGCCCGCGCAGCGCCCGCGCCTGGTCGACCAGCGCGCGGGCCCGCCGCACGGGATCCCGGTGACGAGTGATCTCCTCCGGCGGCACGGCCCGCACCAGCGCGCCGAACTCGGCGATGGTGAAGGCCCGCGTGACCGCCGAGAGGTGCATGGCCACCGATTCCGCGCGGTGCCCGAGGGTGGCCGTGAGTACGAGATCGGCGGCGGCCACCAGGTCGGGAACGAGCGGACGGGAGCCGAAGCCGGCGGGATCGCCGCCGAGCCGTACCAGAACCCGCCGGGCGCGTTCGGTCATCTCCCGTCCCGGCTCGGCGCGGGTGCCCGCGCTGATCACCTGGACCGCCGGGCACGGCCCGAGGGCCGAGCGGGTCAGCCGCTCGGCCAGCGGGGAGCGGCAGACATTGCCGGTGCACACGAAGAGGATACGAAAGCGGACACCCTCCCGTACCTCCCGGACATCCCGCCAGCAGCGCTGCCCGCAGCCCTCGTGCCCGGGTGGGACGCTCTCGCCCGGGATCGCGGCGTCCTGTGCGGTCCCACCGGTCCGCGGTGAAGCCTTCATGGCGCGAGAGTAGATCGCCCCCCGTGCGCCGCCGCCCGTGACGCGCGGTTCTTTGCTCTTTTCTGCCGATACGAACAGGGCGATGCGGCACGGAAGCGCATCTGGTGGCGACCCCTGCCCCCACCGGAAGTTCGGCCTCAGGGTGGGCAACCCCGCGGGTCCTGGGTGACGCGAGTCCGCTGGGGACGAACGAGCGGCTGCACCGGAACCCGCGGCGGCTCGCCGGAGGCGAGTTCGGTGAAATCGAACTCCAGCGTCCTGGACTGTCCGGGTGCGAACTCCAGAAGGACCGAGTAGACGGGGTGGGAGCGTTCGGTCTCCCTGATGACCGCCACCCGGTCGCCGTCGAGGCGGGCCGCGGTCATCCTCGCGCCGAGTCCGCCGTACAGCGACACCCAGAGCAGGTTGGAACCGGGGACGTGGCGGTGCCCCGGATCGTCGAGCCGTCCGGTGACGTAGGAGGGCAGTGTCCGCCGCGGGACATCGTTGGTGAGCCCGATCCGCACCGTCGAGGAACGCAGCCCGCCCCGGCAGGGGCCAAGCTCGTAGTCGAGGGCGCGCTCCAGGTAGTAGTCGAGCTTGCCACCGGCGGAGTTGTTGACCACCAGGCCCGCGAACGGTCCAGGCCGCGACGGCAGCACGCCGCTGACCGGTGTGCCCGACAGGCGCCGCTGCTCCGCCTCGTGGCGGCTCCACACCTGGATCCGCCGCTCGCCCACCATGTCGGACAGCACGGGCAGCAGCCTGGCGGGGGCGGCGAGCGAAGCGGGCAGCGCCTCGCCGACGGCACCGGCGATCTCGATGAGGAACCGCTTGCGCGCCGCGGGGTCGGGGTAGCGGGCGTAGGCCTTCCGCTCGGTGAGGTCGACGACGTTCCCCGCGGTGACCCTCCCTCCTTCGGGGAGGGGCACCGGCCCGATCAACCTCAGCAGGTGGGCGAGGCCCACCGGGTCGGTGGCGACGGCGCCGTCCAGCCGCCTTCGGCCCTGTCGCTCCCACAACCCCGTCCAGGTGGCCGCGGCGTACGGAAAGTGCGGGGAGAGGTTCGAGACGGAGAGCATCCTGGTCGCACCCGTTCCATAACGCCCGAGGAAGTCCGGGCCGTGCTCGGCGACGGGGACGGGACTCGTGGCCAGTCCCTTGTTGGCGGAGAGGTGCTCGACGGTGAGCCTGCCGCGGTCGGCCTTCAGGATGCCGAAGGCTCCGACCAGCCCTCCGGTGCCTCGGGCCTCGGCGTTGGTCTGGAAGGCCAGGAAGTAGTGGCGGGGGCCGTCGCGACCGAGCATCGGGGGCAGCAGGGTGGCGACGTCCGCGGCGTCACCGAGCAGGCCGCGCAGCCGGCCGATCTCGGCCAGTGCCGTGCCGCGCGCCTCGTCCAGCCGGTCCAGGCCGGTATCGCCGGGGGTGGCCGCCAGGCGTGAGAGCGCCCGCCCGAGGCGGGAGACGCCGTCGTCCAGGACCGGTGCCGCGGCGTCGAGCGCGGCCAGCCGGTGGCGCGGGTCATCCGGGGAGCGCGACCCGCTCATCAGGAGGGGGGCGGCGACCTCCCGCACGCCGGCGAGAACGTCGGTCAGCTCCGCGGCGGCGTCGGCGAGCCCGCGCACGGTCGTCGCGGCGTTCCCCACGATCGGAGCGTGGGCGATCGTCCACCACTCCGGGCCTCCGGTGAGCCGCCGGGCCTCGGCCGCGTGCCACCGGGCCTCGGCCAGCGCGGTGACCGCCGGGTGCGGGTCACCCGCACCCACCACCGCGCGCAGCCGGACCAGTGCGGTCCCGGTGGCCTCCAGGTGGTCGCGGACGCGCATACCGAGATGGGCCGACCAGCCCCCCGCCAGCACCAGTGCTGCGGAGACCGGCAGGCCCACTACGACTACTCGGCGTCGTCTCCTATTCGACACTGGCGGATCGGCGGCGCCGTACCGAGATCAGCGTGACCACGACTCCGGCGGCCAGCAGCCCACCACCGAGCAGGACCACCGTCGCCACGGGCGTTCCCGTGAACGGCAGTTCCGCCACCGGGTCCGACGACCGGCAGCCCTCTGCTCCGCAGCCGTCGGAGCAGTCGTTCCCCTCACAGTCGTCCGAGAAGCCGCCGTTGCCCTCCCTGTCCCTCTGGTGGTTGTTCTCCCTGTCTCTCAGATTGATGTTGTTGGCGTTGTCGCTCTCCTGCTTGATGCTGTTGACGCTCTCGTTGGGACCCGGCGGGTACAGCACCTCCTCGGCCGCCGGCGTCGGCTGAACGGTCGCGGCGAAGGCCGTCGCGGAGGCCCCGAGGGGCAAGGCGGCCCCGGCGCTCACCGCCAAAACAATAGATATTAGATAATTTTTTACCATTTAAAACTCCCGGCGGCAGCATTTCAGGCTATGGAAACAGCACCCGTAATTCGGGCAACATGTCCACGGAATCCGTTATATGCACCATCGCCGGAAACGAGGGCGCCGCCTCGCCACACTTGCCGAACAATCACCTATTTTTCTCCCCCCCGTGACGGGCCGAAACGACCTCCGGCTCCGCCCGCCGCGGCGGGCGGCCGGGGGTGCGGCGGTCGTGCCGGGATCGCTCACCCGCCCCTCCCGAGGTGAACGTCCGGGGGGCGGGTTCTAACCGGCGCCCGGCTCCAGGCGGTAGACGGGTCCCGACAGGCTGAGCGCGTACAGCTCCCCGTCGTGGCCCTGGCCGAAGGACGACAGCTGCTCCACCCTGCCGAGGTCGTCGCCGCTCCCCTCCCCTCCGGGGGGCGCGGCCTTGACCCAGCCCGCGCAGAAGTCGCCGTAGACGAATCGTCCCTCCAGGCCGGGGATCTTCTCACCCCGGTAGACGTATCCGGCGATGACCGAGCAGTTGCCGTCCTCGCGCAGCGGATACTCGATGATCGGGTCCACCAGGCCGGCGGTGTCGCCGCCGCCACCTCCGTCGAAGGGGTGGGTGCCCTCCTTGAGGTTCCAGCCGTAGTTGCGGCCTCCCTCGCCCTTCGGCTCGAAGTCGACCTCCTCCCAGGCGTTCTGGCCGACGTCCCCGATCCACATGTCGCCGGTCTCCGCGTCGAAGGTGAACCGCCAGGGGTTGCGCAGGCCGTACGACCAGATCTCCGGCTTGGCACCCTGCCTGCCGACGAACGGGTTGTCGTCGGGAACCGTGTACGGGGTGCCGCGCGGGTCGATCCTGAGGATCTTGCCGAGCCAGGTGTCCAGTTTCTGGCCGTTGCCCTGCGGGTCTCCCCCGCTGCCGCCGTCGCCGAGGGCGATGTAGAGGTATCCGTCGGGTCCGAAGGCGAGCTGCCCGCCGTTGTGGTTGGCGTACGGCTGCCGCTGGGTCAGCACGTCCCTGCGGCCGGTCGCCTTGCCGTCGGCGAAGGCCCATTCGGTGACGTGGGTGGTCCCTTCGCGGTCGGTCCAGTTGAGATAGAGGAAGTCCCCCTCCGGGTGGAAGGCCACCCCGAGCAGTCCCTGCTCGTTGCCCTTGCTGATCTCCCCGGAGAGGTCGACGACGGGCGCCTCGGCGACCTTCCCGTCCTTCACCGCGCGCAGCCGCCCCGTCTGCTCGGCGATGTAGAGCGTCTGGTCGTCCTTGCGCAGGGCCATCGCCACCGGCATGTCGAGCTGCGCGAACTCGGTGAAGCGGACCTTCGGTGCCGCCTGCCCCGTGGACTGCGTCTGGGAGGCCGTGGCGGTGGGCGAGGAGGCGGGTGGAACGGACGCGGAGTCGGCGGCCCCGGTGGTCCCGGTGGAGGAGCAGGCGACCAGCGCCGCACTCAGCAGGGCCAGGCCCAGTCCTGTCCGGCGGGAGATCGGCACGGTTTCAGCCTCCTGTGTTCTTCGCCTGCTCGAATGATCGTCTGTACGGGTCTACGCACCGGCCGCAGCAAAGGTTCCGGCCATACCTCGCGATTCCCGCACACCTGGCCCTCCCCCATCCAGATCCATCCATTCTTCCGGGCCGCCTTCCCCGGCCTGTCCGCTGGGTGGCGAGCCTGGTCTGCGAGATCACGGTGCTCTGGATGCCGTCCACGAGCACGATGGCTCAAGACGGCGAAAGCCCCGGCCGGAGGCTTCACCCCGCGCGCTCGCTCAGTGAGATGGCATCCGGCGGACAGCCGGCTGCGAGGCCGGACGACAGGACTCAGTCGAACACCGCGCCGGCGACCGTGTCGACGTACCAGCGTTCGAAGCGTTGCACCGGCCAGCCGCGTTCGCGGACCAGCCAGTCGTAGTTGCGGAAGTCCATGGCGAGCCAGAGCACGTCGGCGACGCTGTCGGTGTCGTGGCCGGCGCGCACGGCACCGGTCTCGACCAGCTCGGCGGCGAACATGCTCATGCCACGGCGGCGTTCCTCGACGTTCTTGCGCCAGATTTCGGCGGCGTCGGAGTCGGCGGTGGCCGCACCGGCCAGGATGATCATTATGGCGGCGTGCCGGGCGTGGACCTCGGAAAGGTGCCGGGCATAGCGGGCCAGCTTGGCACGCGGGTCGGTCAACGCCTGGATCTCGACGACGAAGGACCGGCTGGGCATGTCCACGGGCTCGTCGTCGCCGGCGATGGACACGTCGACGAGCTGCGACAGCAGTTGCCGTTTGCTGCCGAACACGGCGTAGACGGTCTGAACCGCGACGCCCGCCTCGGCGGCGACGGCGGCCAGCGTGGTGGCTGCGTAGCCCGATCGAACGAACAGCCGACCGGCCGCGTCCAGGATCGCGCGCCTGGTCTGGCGTGCCTGCTCCTGCCGCCGCTTCGACTCGTACCGCCTCTTGACAACCATCGCCTCACTGTAGTGCTCTATTGGATAGAGTTGAACTTTATTCAAAGGATGTGATCATATGCCGTTCGGCGTGCTCCAGGAGATGCCCGGTGTCAGCGAGTCGGAATACCGCCTGGTCGAGCAGCATCTCGGCCCGGACCGCCCGCCGGGCCTGCTCGCCCACGTGGCGGGGCCGGTCGAGGGCGGCTGGCGGATCATCAACGTCTGGCAGGACGAGGCGGCGTTCCGGCGCTTTCAGTCAGAGCGGCTGATGCGGGCGGCGGGGCTGGCCGCTCAGGCGGAAGGGTTCGACGCCGGCAAGAGCGCCGGATTCAGGTCCATGACGGTCGACGGCACCGAAATGCCGTTCCGATGAGCGATGTCGGCACGCTACGCGCCCGCAACGTCGCGTTCTGGAGACAGGCCGCGCCGGGATGGGTCCGCCATGCGCGACGTCAGGACGAGTACGGCAAACCGCTCGGCGCCGTGGCGATGGACCGGCTCGCGCCCCGCCCCGGGGAGAGTGTCCTTGACATCGGGTGCGGGTGCGGCGGCACCACCGCCGAGATGGCGCTCGCCGTCGGCCCGGCGGGCACGGCCGTCGGCGTGGACCTCGCGGAGTCGATGGTGAGCGCCGCCTCCGCGCGCTTTCCCGCAGATCGGCATCCGGGCCTGAACTTCGTGACCGCCGACATCGAGACCGTCGCGCACATCCCGGGAGCACCGTTCGACGCGGTTTTCTCCCGTATGACGTTGATGCTGCTGGCAGACCCGGTGGCCGGCTGCACCACGATCCGGCGGGCACTGCGCCCCGGCGGCCGGTTGGCCGCGACCGTATTCCGCGACGGCGGCGCCAACCCGTGGCTGACGCTCGCGGTACTCGGCACCGCACCGCACGTGGGCTCGCTACCGCCGCTGCCGATAGGCAACGAGCCGGGCCCGTTCTCCTTCGCCGAACCGGCCCGCGCCACCCGGATTCTCGCCGCCGCCGGTTTCACGGAGATCGATCTCACGCCACACGATGTGGTGATGTCCACACCCGACGAACCCGAACCGGTGGCCGAGTGGCTCATCGAGATCGGCCCCGCCGGCGCCGCCTACCGGGCCACCTCCGCCGAAAAACAGGCGGCCGCGCGCGCGGCGACGGCCAGACTGCTTGAGCGGTTCCGCGAACAACCCGGCGGATACCGGATCCCGGCCTGCATCTGGCTCGTCACGGCACTGCGGGCACCGTGAAGCCAGACCGACCGAACCTCGACGACCATCAACCTTTCAGAACGGCGTCAATGTGTTGACAGGAAGAACGAAGTCGCTTCTGACGGCGACGATGCTGGGCTGCGCGCTGCTCCTGTCCGGCTGCGGCGGTGGCGATGCGGACGATCCGGCTCCGCCGACCGGCGCGGCGACACAGGCGCCCGAACCCTCCGGCGCCACCTGCGACCAGGCCGCGGACACGGTCAAGAACCACCTGAACAGCCCTGACGTCACCTCGGTCACCGTCGTGGGCCAGTGCACCCTGGTCGTGGTGGAGACCACGCTCGGCGACGACGACACCGCCGCCGCACGGCAGCTGTGCGAGCGCGCGGGCGAGGTCGCGTACACCGGGGACATCAACGCGATCTCGGTGAAATCCCGGTCGGACGCGGAAATCTCCAACGGCATCACCGGCATGAAGTGCATCCCCTGAGCCACGATCGGCGATGCGGTCTCGCATCTCGGGTGCAAGACCGTGTCGCCTCCACATCCACGATGGCTCAAGACGGCGAAAACCTCAGGGCTTCACCTCTCGCGACCGCCTACGCCGGAAGGTCCCAGCTCGGCCCGGCGGGGTCACCGAGCCAGACGCGCTGGCGCTCCCTCGTGACGGTGAGCCCGAACCCGGACTGATGCGGAGATCCAGCCTCCTGCCAGATGAGAACGGCCTCTTCGGCCTTGTCCCACAGCTTGATCGGCCCGTGCTGGTACACCGTCCATCCTCCCGCGGGATCCGGTGCGGTGTCGGCCCGCGAGCCGGTACCGACATCCAGCAGAAGTGTGGACTCCTCGCTCCAAGACAGCTGCGCTTGCGGGGTGGCGAGCTGGGCGATCCACACGGCCGTATCGTCGCTTCTGAGAATCGAGGGGTCGATTCTGCACCTGCGGGCCTCTCCGAAACCGGTTGTCACCGGGGGCCGTGGCGGCGGCAGGTGGGAGCGGGCGGTCATGAAGTACAGATCGTCTTTGAGGAAACGACCGCTCGCGCTGCCGTCATCGGCCAGGGTCAGGTGCGCGAAGGCGACCCCGCCCATCCAACCCCACATGGGCGCGGTGATGGTCCCTCCGCTGCGGACCTGCCGCATCCAGGCTGCCGGGATGGTACGCACCGAGCAGGTGGCGATCAGTCGGTCGTACTCATCGTCCGAGCCGTATCCGAACAGCCCGTCCTGCACTGCGAGGGTCGGCGTGTATCCGGCCTCGGTGATCGCTTTTCTGGCCCGAACGGCAACCTCCGGGTCGTACTCGACCGAGGTGACGGCCTCCTGCCCGAGCCGTTCGCACATCAACGACGTCGAGTAACCGGTACCCGTGCCGATTTCCAAAACCGTGTCACCCTCGCTGATCTGGGCGGCCTCCAACATGAGCACGACCAGACTCGGAAAAGTGGAGGACGAGCTTGGCTGCCCGACGATGACGTCGGTCGCGTTCTCGGCGAGAACCCCTTCGACCTGGGTGACCCATGTCGCGTCGGTGTAGGCCAGGGCGAGCCAGCCCTCTTCCTCCATTTCGGCCCGGCGCACGGGATTCCACCGATCGGCACGACCCTCTTCTGCGAGGTAGACGGCATCACCCAGAAACAGCTCACGCGGTACGACTTCCAGCGCTCGACGCCAGCCAGGGGAACCTATCTGGTCCGCCATGACGAGGCGAAGCTTCGCGGCCACCTCACTCATGGTCCCATCCTTCCAGCAGCACATCGGCGAAGGCTTCCGCCATCGCGTTGGAGTCGGGCAGCCACCCCCACTGTCCATTGGGGTTGCACTCGATGAACGTCCAGCTGTCCGGGCTCTGCCCACTTCCGTTGCCCGCTCCTATGGCGAAGTCGAAGCAGCCGAAGACCAGCCCGAAATGATCGAGGTATTCATACAAACTGTCTCTGATCGGCTCAGGTACGGCGATGGGTTCGTAAAGCAGTTCATCCCAGTCGCCACTGCGCCAATCAAGCGCGCCGTCAGGTGTGATGATGCTGCTCGCGAACACGGCCCGCCCGATCACGGTGACCCTGGCGTCCGCAATTTTATGCACTTCCTCCTGGAACAGTTGAGCGGTCACCGACAAGGAGTCGTCAAGGTCTCGCGGAGTGATCCGCTGCGTCCATATCGCGGCGACGTTGCCCTCCGGAGCGGTCGGGGCGCCTCGAAACGACTTGTAGATGGCGGGCTCAGAGACGAACTTACGCGCTTGGGTCACATCGTTGGTCACCAGGCTCCGAGGTATCTTCAAACCGAATCGGGCTGCCACCTGGAGTTGCGCGATCTTGAAGTCAGCCCTTCCGATATCGGTGGGGTGGTTGACGTAGCGGCAGTTCGGCAGGTTGTACAACAACCCACTCAGCCCGTGTCTGGCTTCTGCCACTGCGAACTCCCGGGCCTGCTTCTCCAAGCCCTCGAAACGCCAAGGGCTGGGGCGCCGGTAGTACACCGCCCAAACGTTTTCCAGCACGATGTCACGACTGGGCGTCCGCAATCGGCCGCCCCAGGTCGGACTGTGATCGCCGATACAGGAATAGAACATCAGTTCGGGGCCGATGTCAGCGGGGTCGACGCGAGCGACATGCACTCGGCGCTCGCTCAAAACTGAAATCACCAGGTCGGCGGTGACGTCCTCCGCCGACGTGATCACCAGCACTACCCGTGGCGAGTCATGCACCGGTCAATCCGACGCACTGTCGTTTTGGGAGTCGTCTGCCGTCTGAGAGGCACCACCTGAGCCATCTCCGCCACCACCCCTCGACACGGTGACGGTGACGAAGTTCCGGTTGGTGGAGTCCTTGCCCATGTCCACGATCGCGCCGCTCGCGTCGTAGAAGTTCGTGAGCTGGGTGTCGGGGTCGAACTTGAAGGTCTCGTACGACGCCGGGGCCTCGGGAAGACGTTCGGTCATCCGTGACAAACCCCAAGGCCGCATGGTCTGAGAGTTCGACATGTCAGGCGCTCCTTCGGCAAGCGGCGCCCGAGGCGCCGGTGAACGGACTCCATTGGGAAACGGATCTCCACCGACGTTATGTGCGGGCAGCAGGACAGGCCAGATGTCTGCCATGTTTGTCGTATGACAAACAAGCTGTGTGATCCAACAAGAAGACCCCCGGCTATGAAGCTGGGACCCTTTCGGCACGAAGAGGGCTAGAAGTCGAACTCGCCCTTCTTTGCGCCATCGATGAACGCTGCCCAGACCTCACTCCGCACCACATAAGGAGCCTGGTCAGGAGCCTCGGTGTCACGAATGGCTACATGCCCCCGAGAGAGCGGAGCGATCTCGATGCAGTCGCCGCCATTACCGGTAGATCGCGTAGCCTTGCGCCAGACCGCCGTCTCTAGTTCAGCCGTGAGGTCCACTTCTCCACCATCTTCCCGATGATCTCGACCGACGCGCTGTTAGGGAGAGACTCCGCCCTAATGATGTCCATCTTCATGGTAACCGCAGCGACCACCTCAGGATTGCTCGTGACGACGGGCTCCGCAGCCGTTTCCAGGTAGACCGTGTGGCGGTGGCCATTGGGTACTTGGGCGATGACGATACCGCCACTCAAAGCCGGGCCGGCTCCCAGCGGTGTGATCTGAATGGTGACGTGGGGAAGTTGCGAGACTTCCAGGAGTCGCCTCAGTTGCTCACCCATGATCTCCGGCCCTCCGATGGGGCGACTCAGAACACCCTCATCGAGCAGTACGAGGTAGCGAGGCGGGTTGGTGCGGGTGAGGATCTCCTGTCGAGACAGCCGCGCCGCAACGAGGGTTTCGATCTGATCGTGGCTGTAGCGACGCTCGCACACGAGTAACGCATGCGCGTAAGCCGCAGTTTGGAGGAGACCTGGCACAACCAGCGGCTGGGACGTCGTGATCGACAGCGCCTGCTCCTCCACTTCGAGCCAAGGAACGAACCAAATAGGAGCCTGCTCCTTGTGCTGTGAGAGCGAGGCCCACAGCTTCCCCAGCCCTGGCCCGAATACCTCTTCGGATCTCGCCAGGAATTGCGTTGTGGGAGGGCGTTTCCCGATTTCAACCGAACCGATCTGACTCGATGAGTATCCGATCCGACGCCCCAACTCCTCCTGAGTTAAACCTGCTTCCAAACGCAATCGCCGTACTTCAGCGCCGAACGCCTGGTTTCTTCCCGCCGTTGGGTCCAGATCACGTGCCGCGGGCATTCCTACCTCCCGGTGTCGCATTCGACAACATCCCACGTGTCCGTCAAACAATGAACCGACAACTCGCCGGACGATTGCCCTTCCAACACTGCCCACAAAATACATCTCGGGCGGCAATCTATGAAGCGGAAGCAGGGAGTCGGTAAGCACAACAGGTCTCATCCGACAGGGCATCCAACCCTGACGTAGGACGTGTACGCCGCTTATCGGACACATTGCTATAAGCATGGCGACTTTCATTTTTTGCCATCAAAACATAGGTGAAAGACCGCTATTCGCCAGCTCAGCATGGAGGCCGGGAAGGACAGGGAAAGTGACAATCAAGCGGGAAAAAGCGGTATTCATCGCAGGGGAAACCGAAGCGCGAGGCGCACCCACGACCGATGCGACAGCGGAGCGCCATGACAAGGTGCTCGCCGTCGTACAGCGACTACTGAGGGAGAAGGGTGTTCGTTCCTACGTCGTTCACGCGGTCACCCTGAAGCTGGGCGAGACCGGCGACCGGTGGCCGCTCGGCCGGCAGACGCGACGCACCCCCCACCTGGTCGCGCACGACCTCGACGGCCGGGAGGTGGCGAAGGTGACCGTGGGTTCGCGTTCCGGCTGCTATCTGGTCTCTCTGCCCCCGGTGGAGCTCATGCCCCAGTTGGTGAACGCCGATCAACCTCACGCGGTCATGGACCTGATCCTCGCGGCGCTTTCAAAGGAGGCGAAGTGACCGGCCTCGCGGCAGCGGGGACCGCTCTCCGCGAGAAGCCCTACCTCACGCCGTACGCCGAGGAGAGCCTGGATCTGCCGCTCGCCTTCGAGTGGGGTGACGGAGTGCCCCGGCTGACCTATCGGGACGCGCTCCCGCAGGAGTGGATGTTCGGGGCGCTGTGGGCTCGCTGCGGCACCGTACGGGAGGGGAAGATCCTGTGGAACATGGTTCACACGCTGCGGCAACGACGGTGCATGCTGAAACGGCTGTGCCGTGTGTGCGGCAGGACGGCCACCGACCCCGACACCGGGCGCGTCCGCTGGATCCTGCCCTCCGCGTTGGCCGGCGACTTCCGCTCGCCCTGGCCCACGGTTCACCCGCCCACGTGCGAAGCACACGTCGGCGAGGCACTCGCCTCCTGCCCGTACCTGCGCAGAGAAGCGCCGGTCGTCTGCACCGTCGGCGACTACTCCCCGATCGGAGTCCTGGCCAACCTGTACGGCGAGGACGACAGCGGCCGGGTGGTGGAGACTCACCATCAGATCGCCGTCGGCCTGGACGAGTCTCACCTGCTCCCCCGAGTGCTGGCCACCCAGCTCATCGTTCAGGTGAGCGACCTCCAGCCTGCCCCCTGGCCGCGCCGTCCCTAGCTCGTTTCAACCACGCTGCCTGGTTCCGGTGGCCTTCCCGGACTGCGGGCCGGGACGCATGATGACGTCATGAAGCTGACCACGGCTCAGTTCTCGATCACCTTCGCCCGCTGGTCCGGCATCGCGGCCACCGTCGGCGGCGCCGTGTTCCTGATCAGCATGGTGGCGCCGTTGCGTGGTCCGTTGCGGGCCGGCGTCCCCGCCAGTGTGGGGCGACCGGGCTGACCACTGACGGTTTTCCTCGCCTTGGCAGCGCAACTCGTAACATCGGCCGCATGGCATGTGTGCTGATCGTGGAGGACGATCTGGTCATCCGGTCCGAGCTGGTCGAGGCGCTGGCCGCCCAGGGCTATGAGGCGGAGTCGGCTGCGGATGGGGCCGAGGCGGTGCAGGCGGCCGAGCGGCATCAGCCAGATCTTGTGCTGCTGGATCTGGGGCTGCCTGATGTGGATGGGGTGGCTCTGTGCAGGCGGTTGCGCATGAGGGCGCCGGACACGGTGATCGTCGTGTTGACGGCCCGTACGCAGGAGTTCGAGGTCGTGGTGGCGCTGGACGCAGGGGCTGATGACTATCTGACCAAGCCGTTCCGGCTGACGGAGCTGATGGCCAGGATCCGCGCACACCTGCGGCGGC
This sequence comes from Streptosporangium sp. NPDC049046, assembly GCF_040649155.1. Taxonomy (NCBI): domain Bacteria; kingdom Bacillati; phylum Actinomycetota; class Actinomycetes; order Streptosporangiales; family Streptosporangiaceae; genus Streptosporangium; species Streptosporangium sp. NPDC049046. Next base: position 23,969 of record NZ_JBEZEZ010000038.1, read on the forward strand.
GCGGCCCGGTACCGGGAGAGCGCATACTGACCGCTGGGCGGTTGCGCCTCGATCTGCCCGCGCGGCGCGCCTATGTCGGGCAGGCCGAGGTGGTGTTGCGGCCCAAGGAATTCGACCTACTGGCGGCGCTGGTCAGCCGGGCGGGCGAGGTGGTGACGCGCGAGCAGCTGATGGACGAGGTGTGGGACAAGAACTGGTTCGGCCCCACCAAGACGCTGGATGTGCACGTGTTCGCGCTGCGCCGCAAGCTGGCCGAGCACGGCGAACCGATGGAGCGGATCGTTACGGTGCGGGGGCGCGGCTACCGCTACGAGCCATGACCCGCCCCCGGCCGCCCATGTCCCGCTGCTAGGTGTCGTGTCCGGGGAGCAGCAGACTGAACAGCGGGGGCCTGGCGCGGCTGAGTACCAGCCTGCCGCCTTCCGCTTCGGCCAGTGACCGAGCCAGGGCCAGGCCGATGCCGTGGCTGTGTCCGCTGGACCTGACGAACGGGTCGCTCTCGGGGGCCACGCCGGGCCCATGATCGCTTACCTCGACGGCCATGCCAGGGCCCACATCGGAGACGGTGACGGCGACCTCTCCCTGGCCGTGGCGCAGGGCGTTGTCGAGCAGGACACGCAGGATCTGCCGGACGGCGGCAGGCTGGGCGGCCACCGGCGGCAGTGCGGGTTCCACGGTGATGGTCAGGCGGCGGCCTTGGCGGGCCAGCGGACCGTGCCATTCTTGCCGGATCTCCTCCGTAAGCGCGTCCACGTCGAGGCGCTCGGCGGGCGCGCGGCTGTCGCGGCTGAGCCGTACGAGATCGTCGAGGATTTCCTGCAGCCGCTCCCCTCTGGTCAGTGCCGCCTGAACCGCCGGGGCCGGATCTGCGCCGGGCCGGGACAGCGCCGATTCCAGGCCGAGCAACAGACCGGTCAGTCCGGTGCGCAACTGGTGGGAGACGTCGGCGCTGAAGGCCCGCTCGCGGGCGAGCACGTCACCGAGGCGGCGCGCCGTCGACTCCAGCGCTTGTGCGGCCTGGTCGGCCTCGCGTAGCCCGGAGGGTGCGGCGCGGACGCTGAAGTCGCCGCCGCCGAGTGCCTGCGCTGCGGCGGTCAGCCGCTCCAGGGGGGCGGCGAGCCGGGCCGACTGGCGTACGGCCGCACCTGCGGCCAGTGCGACCACGATCGGCGCCAGCCCGCCCATGAGCAGCCACGCCTGGTGGATGCGCTGCTCGACCTGCGAGTTCGGCGTCGCCACCCGGATGATCAGCGCGGGGCCCTCGTCGGAGGGGACGGGAGTGGACACGGCCAGGAAGCCGCCCTCCACCGTGTCGTGGACACGGCCGTCCTTGCTGGAGGTGGCCAGGCGGGAGTAGGCAGGGCCGTTGCCGAACAGGCGGGCGCCGGCCAGAGTGTAGCCGCCGATGGCCAAGTCGCCCGGCAGGCCCGTCGGCAGCTTCAACGGCGCCCGCGGTTCGTCGGGGACGGCGGCGGCGACCCAGGCCGCGTCGCGTTGCAGGGCGGCCACTGTCTGGGCGTGGTAGAGGATGTTCACCGCGATCGCCAGGGGCGCCAGGAAGAGCGCGACGGCCACGGCGGTCACGCTGACGATCACCGCCAGCACCCGCCGCCGCAGCGGCACGCCCAGCGCTGTCACCCTTCCAGGGTGACAGAAGGAAGGTAAATGTCCCGCTAACCCGTCGCTGAGCGGGCGCTTGCCGGTCTGTTCCTAGCGTGGGAGACATGAAAGTACGGCGAAGCGTCATCGCCCTGGTCATGGCCGGGCGACGGCAGGCTGCTCGTCAGCGACGCCCGCTCAGTACTCGGTTGGCGCGGCGCTTACCTTTGCGCGCGTGACAGCGTGCGTATCCGGGTTTCGGGCCAGTATTAACCTCACGTTACGGTTGGCCGAACCTGCCGCTATCCCGCGTTTCCGCAGGCTGAGGGCATCAGTACGACGTCAATGCATCGGAGATACTTCAATGCGCAGGTCTATGATCATCCCCGGGCTCGCCACCGTGGCCGTCCTCGTGGCGGGCGGCGGAGCTGCCGCGTACGCCTCCTCCCTCGACCAGAGCCCCGCCCCCTCCTCCTCCCAGTCCTCCGCTGACCCCTCCGAGCAGGCCCCCGACAACGAGGCCGCCACGCCTGCGGAGAGCGCGGAGCCCAACGAGGGCACCACGGAGGACGAGCAGGACCAGAAGGCAGAGGCCGAAGACGGCCGGGACGACACGGCCGGTGAGAAAGCCGAGGACGGCCAGGACGACAAGGGGCAGGAGGCCGACTCCGAGGCCCAGGAGGGCAAGCAGGACCAGCCGGGTGACCAGCACGAGCAGGAGGGCAAGGGCGACGCCTCCGATAGATGATTATCCGGGTGGTGGGCATGGTGCAGCAGCGGCTGCTCGCATTGATGATCGCCTGTTATCTGCTGGCTGCGGTCGTGCCAAGGCCGGGCGAGGCTTTGCGGGCGATGGTGCTTGGATCGGGTGGTTCGGTCACGGTGCCCATGGTTTTGCTGGCTGTGATGTTGTCGACCGCAGGTCTTGGGGTGCGGGTGCGTGATCTGTGCGCTGTGGCGGGCAGGCCCCTGCGGCTGGCGTCGGGCGTGGCGGTGAACGCGCTCCTGCCGGTGGTGCTGTTGCCGGTCGCTGCGATATGCCTGCGGGCCTGGCCCGACGCCGCGGAGGCGGAGTGCCTCGCGGTCGGATTGCTGCTGGTGCTGGCGATGCCGATCGCCGGCGGAGCTGCATCTTGGGGGCAGCACGCGGGTGGCAACGTCGCATTGGTGGTCGCCATGGTCGTGGGTTCGACGCTGCTCAGTCCTGTCACGGTTCCGCTGGGGCTGGCCGTGTCCACCGCCCTGGTCGGCCCGGCGGGCGCAGGCAGCCTTGATGACACGGCGCGGCTCGACGGGCTGGCCGGGACGGCGGGCGCGGGCGCGTTCGCCTTGGCCTTGATCGTGCTGCCGTGCCTGGCCGGAGTCATCGTGCGGGCCATGCTCGGGGAGCGGCGAGCAGCACGCAGCGCCCCGGTCATCAAGCTGGTCAACATCGTGAACATCCTCCTGCTGTGCTATGTCAACGCCTCCGGCGCGCTCGGGCAGGCGCTGTCACACCCCGACCCCGACTTCCTGGTCCTGGCCACCGGCATGGCCGCCGCGGTCTGCTGCCTGTCCTTCCTCGTCGGCAGGTGGATGTCCCGATGGACCCGATGCGACACTCCGGACGGCATCTCGCTCACCTTCGCCACCGGCATGAACAACACCAGCGCGGCGGCGGTCCTGGCCGCAAGCTGGTTCGCGCACCGTCCGCAGGTCCTCCTGCCGATCCTGGCCTATAGCCTGCTGCAGAAGCTCGCCGCCAGTGTGTTCGGAACCCGGCCGCCCGCCCAGCCTGCGGCGCTGTCATGAGCCCTCCCTCGCCGTCTCGGTGACGCATATCGTCGACCAGCTACGCCAGGTGCGCGGTTTGATCTTTGAACTTCGACCGGCTCGCCCGGCGCGACGGTCTCTTCAACCGGCCCAGATCGCTTTTGCCGCCTTGGCCGAAGGCTGAGCGTGAAGCATCTCCCAACCCCCGCCGACCCGCCGAGCTGGGACGCGCCAGGCCAGGCGGTTCACGTGAAGCAACCACGCGCGACCATCTCGGTCGTCACCAGGATCGCGACCGCCTCGGCGGCCAGCAGAGCCACCAGGACGACGAGTTGTACGACTCCGGCCTCGGTCGGGCTCGCCCCGCCGAGCAGCATCCCGACGAAGGCGCCAGGTAGGGTGACGAGCCCTACCGTCCAGGTCTGGTCCAGCGCGGGGACCAGAGCCTGGGCCGCCGCTGGGCGGCAGATCTCCAGCGCCGCCTCCCTGGGCAGGAAGCCCAACGCCAGAGCCGCCTCCACCTCTCCCCGTCGCTGGACCAACTCCTCAACGGCCCGCCGTCCGGCCAGGGAGGTAGCGGTCAGGCAGCCACCCAGCAGGATCCCCGCGATCGGGATCACGACGATCCCGTCCAGGGAAATCGTCCCGCTCACGGCCAGCATCGCCAGCACCGGCGCGGCGCCCGCCGCGATCGGCACCGCCGCCCACCATGCCTTTCGGCCGCGAGCGATGCGCCGGCCCGCGGTGAAGGCGGCCACACCGTACATGAGCAGGACGAACCCCGCCGTGGCCGCGGAGGAGGCGATCACCCAGGCGATCAGCACAGAGACCGCGCCGAGTTGGACTGCCGCCCGCAGGCAGGCGGAAAGGACCGCTCGTCCATGTCCGAGCCGGCCGAGCCAGGTCACCAACGCACCCAACACGACGAGGGCGGCCAAGACCACCGGCAGGAGAACGGTCACGGAGATCAACGAAGAGGAGCGCACAACAGGTAGTGTGCCGCCGACCCCATCGCAAAGAGGTGCCGGCCATGACCGCGCCGCACATCGGATCGTCTTCCGCCACGGGCTTCTGAGCGATATTCCCTCCCCCCCTGCCGGCTACGGAAAAACATGATCACTGAAGCGGTCAGGAAAGCCTCCGACTCCATCACCGTCGCCGCCTTCTCTGTGGAGGACTGGCTCAACGGGTGGCGACCACGGCAACGGGACTCATGGCGCACCTCCTGAAACTCCCCCGGGAGGGCGCGATTCTTCCCTGGTCAGTCCCCCTGACCGCGCCCTACCGGGGGCAAAGCCCCCTGACCGCAAGGTGAGACCCCACACCACCTTCCCTCTTCACCCCCGCGAGGGTGGGAAGCGGTCAGGGGGCACAACCCCATCCACGTTGGCCGCCTCGCCGGGGTCGTCCGCACCCGTCCCTAGACTGCAGGTATGCCAACCGCACTGATCACGGGGGCGACGGCCGGCATCGGTGCCGCCTTCGCCCGCCGCCTCGCCGCCGACGGATTCTCGCTCGTCCTGGTCGCCCGCGACGAGAAACGTCTCGTCTCCACCGCAGAGGAGCTACGCCTGCGGTACGGGGTGAGCAGTGAGGTGCTCGCCGCCGACCTGGTGACCGAAGAAGGGCTGGAGGCGGTGGAGCGGCGGCTTCACGAGGGGGTCGATCTGCTGGTCAACAATGCCGGCTTCGGCCACCAGGGGCACTTTCTCGACGTGCCCGTGGAGGAGGAGCGCAAGATGCTCAAGCTGCACTGCGAGGCGGTGTTGCGGCTCACACTGGCGGCGTTGCCGGGGATGAGGGAGCGCGACCGGGGTGCGGTGATCAATGTCGCGTCGGTGGCGGCGTTCTTCGTGCGGGGTTCCTACAGCGCGTCCAAGGCGTGGGTGGTCGGTTTCAGCCAGTCCACGGCCGCCGAGCTGACCGGGAGGCGCGTGCGGGTCATGGCGCTGTGCCCGGGGTTCGTGCACACCGAGTTCCACGAGCGTGCCGCGATCGACAAGTCGGGGATCCCCGGGTTCCTCTGGCTGTCGGCGGACAACGTCGTCCGCGACGCCATGCGTGATCTGGCCCGCGGCGTGTGGGTGAGCGTCCCCGACCCGCGCTACAAGGTCATCGCCGGCCTCGGCAGGGTGCTCCCCGTCTCCCTGGTCGACAGGCTCTCGCGCGGCTTCGGCCGCCACCGGTAGCGAGCCCCGGCACGACGGAAGGGCCCGCGCCACGGGAGGGGGTCGTGGCGCGGGCCCTTCCGGCCTGCGGTGATGGTCGTGGACGGGCCTTCCTTCACAGGCGGCCCGTTCGGTGGATCAGACGCGGACGCCGGCCTCGTGGCCGATCGCCAGACCCGAGACCGGGTCGAAGAAGTGCAGGTTGTGGGTGTCGACGATCAGCTCGATGTTCTGGCCGGGACGGACGTGGCTGCGGGAGTTGACGCGGGCGGTCCACAGCGACTTGTCGCCCACCAGCGGCAGCGTCGCGTCCTCGTCGCCGTCGTCGGCGGCGGCGGCCACGGTGTCCTGGTGCTGGACCGGCGGGGCGTCGATGAGGAAGAGCACGTTGATCTCGGAGCCCAGCTCCTCGGTGACCTCGGCGCGGACCGGCAGGCGCACCCATCCGGAGGAGGAGGCGTTGGCGGCGACCGAGTCGTCGAAGTCGGAGGGGCGGATGCCCAGGATGATCTTCTTGCCGACGTACTGCTCAAGGCCGCGCTTCTCGGCGACGGTCTCGTTCGGCACCGGCAGCCTGAAGCCCGCGAACGCGACGGCGAGGCCGCCGTCGCCGCGCACCAGCTCGGCGTTGACGAAGTTCATCGACGGCGAGCCCATGAAGCCGGCGACGAACAGGTTGACCGGCTTGTCGAAGAGGTTCTGCGGGGTGTCGACCTGCTGGAGCAGGCCGTCGCGCAGCACGCAGACGCGGTCACCGAGGGTCATCGCCTCGACCTGGTCGTGGGTGACGTAGACGGTCGTCACGCCCAGGCGCTCGTGCAGGGTGTTGAGGGAGGCCCGCATGGAGACGCGGAGCTTGGCGTCCAGGTTGGACAGCGGCTCGTCCATGAGGAAGGCCTGCGGCTCGCGCACGATGGCGCGGCCCATGGCGACACGCTGACGCTGACCGCCGGAGAGGGCGGCGGGCTTGCGCTTGAGGTACTGGTCGAGGCCGAGCATCTTGGCGGCCTCGCCGACGCGCTTGGAGATCTCCGCCTTGGGCATCTTGCGGAGCTTCAGACCGAAGGCGAGGTTCTCCTCGACGGTCATGTGCGGGTAGAGCGCGTAGTTCTGGAAGACCATGGCGATGTCACGGTCCTTCGGGGGCAGGTGGTTGACCACCCGGTCGCCGATCGCGATCTCGCCGCCGCTGATGTCCTCAAGGCCGGCGATCATCCGCAGGGCGGTGGACTTGCCACATCCGGACGGCCCCACCAGCACCATGAACTCCCCGTCCTTGATCTCAAGATCAAGGCCGTTCACTGCTTTGACGCCGCCCGCGTAGATCTTGTCGACTTTGCTGAGAACGATGGATGCCATGGATGTCCTTGTCGCCTCGGGCCAACCCCGCGTTCACCCGATATTGGATACGTTTTCATGCATCTCACCGGAAACGGATAACCCTGTCAAGGGTTTGCCCGGTTCTGGCCTGTCAGCACGACGGTCGTTCTCGCTCCGCACTGGAACGAACACGGAAAACATGATGGAATCGTTTCCATGAACATGCGTCGTACGACGATCAAGGATGTCGCCGGGGCGGCCGGCGTGGGGGTCGCCACGGTGTCGCGGGTGCTGTCGGGCGGGTCGGCCAGCCCGGAGACCAGGGAGCGGGTGCTGACCGTCGCCGCCCAGCTCGACTACCGGCCCAGCGCGCTCGGGCGCAACCTGCGCCAGCGGCGCTCGGGCGGCATCGGGCTGCTGCTGCCCGACATCACCGACACCTTCTACGGCCGCGTGGCCGACGGCGTGCTCGCCTGCGCGCGCTCGGCGGGCGAGCCGGTGATCGTGGGCACGACCGGGGACGACCCGGAGCGCGAGGCCGAGCTGATCGGCATGCTGCTCGAGCAGGGGGTGGACCGGGTGATCGCGATCCCCTCCGGCGACGGCGACGGCTGGGCGCCGACCCTGCGGGCGGGGGTGATCACGGTGTTCGCGCACCGGCTCTCGGCCGGGCGTGACGACATCCCCGCGGTGGTGGCCGACGACCGCGCGGGAGTCGGGACCGCGGTCGACTACCTGACGGGGCTGGGGCACCGGCGCATCGCCTATCTGGGCGGCCCGGGACAGCAGCAGCGCCTGTCGGCCTTCAGGCAGGCGCTGGGCCCTCTCGTCGACGAGGACCTCATCGTCGTCGCCCGGGGCAGCCGCGACTCCGCGTACGCCGCCGCGGCCGGGCTGTTCCAGCACCGGCCGGACCTGACCGCCGTGCTGGCCGGGGGCAACCTGCTGGGCGAGGCGGCGGTGCTGGCGGCGCGGGAGCTGGACCTGCGCATCCCCAGGGACCTGTCTCTGATCATGTTCGATGACGTGCCCTGGGCGGAGCTGTGCTCACCGCCGCTGACGGTGATCGCCCAGCCCGCCAGGGACATCGGCTACCGCGCCGCCGAGCTGGTGCTGCGCGGCGGCACCAGGAGGCCGCGGGGTGTGCTGCTGCCCACCGAGCTGATCGTGAGGGGCAGCTGCGCGGCTAGAGGGACTTCTCGATCGCCGCGATGACGGCGGGGTCGTCGGGCTGGACCTTGGGCCGGAACCTCGCCAGCACCTCCCCGTCCCGGGCGACGAGAAACTTCTCGAAGTTCCACTCGACGTCACCGGCCTTGCCCTCGGCGTCGGGGGTGGCGGTCAGCACGTCGTAGAGGGGGTGCCTGCCGTCACCGTTGACCTCGGTCTTGGCCAGCAGCGGGAAGTCGACGCCGTAGGTGGTGGAGCAGAACTCCTGGATCTCCTCGGCGGTGCCCGGCTCCTGGCCGTAGAACTGGTTGCACGGCACTCCGACGACGGTGAAGCCCCGCTCGCCGTAGGTCCGCTGCAGGTCGACGAGACCGGCGTACTGAGGGGTGAGGCCGCACCTGGAGGCGACGTTCACCACGAGAACGGTCTTGTCTCCGGCCAGCTCGGCCAGAGTGGTCGGCGTGTCGGCGAGAGTGTCGATGGCGATATCACGGATTCCCATGAGTCGCAGCCTAATCTCCCTGTCACATTTGAGAGTTATGCCGTCCATAAAGTGAAATGTGACTGAGGCCACAGGTGAGACGACGCCCCCCTCACCAAGGCTTTGATCATTCTCTTACCGATCTTTGACAGGACTCCTGACAGGCGATGTCGACTGGCCCGCCGCCGAACGGCGGGGCATCGTGTCGGCCGTTCCCCCGTACTCAACGCACAAGGGAGTCCCATGTCGACGCTACGCCGTACCGGTGTGCTGGTGATCACCTCCGTGCTCGCCCTCGGCACCACCACGGTCGCCCAGGCGTCCTCGGCACGAGCGGGCAACCAGGCCGTCGCCAAGCCGCTGGTGTCCGCGCACGGCTGGAACAAGAGCCAGTTCACCTGCCTTCGCAAGCTCTGGAGCAAGGAGAGCAACTGGAACCACCGCGCACTCAACCGCTCGTCGGGTGCGTACGGCATCCCGCAGGCGCTGCCCGCGGGCAAGATGGCCACCGCGGGGCGCGACTGGCGCACCAACCCCAGGACGCAGATCAAGTGGGGACTCGGCTACATCAAGCAGCGCTACGGCTCACCGTGCCAGGCATGGAACCACTCCGTGGCGCGGGGCTGGTACTGATCAGGAAGCGGTGCTTTGAAACCCCATGACAGGGTGATTTTCACCCCGTCTCCCGGTATGGGTGATTCACCGGTCGTAACCGGCCCTTCCTCGAACCACCCGTAAATCACGAAGATCGGGCAAAAACCTCCCCTTCGCGTGTCCCTATCCACCGTTCGGCGCTCTCTCACGTAATAGAAAGCCGCCTAGAGAGATCGCCGCGGCGTCTCATGCCGGAAACAGGCCGGAGAGACCGCGCGGACGTCCCCGTCCGAGCCACGGACGCCGGATCGTCGGACGAGGCAGGACACTCCGTGTCACTCCCTCGCCTTCCGCACGCGGCCCGAGGACAAGGATCCACGTGAACAGCTACCGCGTTCTGCGCAACACCGTCGCGACCGTTCTGGCAGCATCGACGATGGTCGGCCCATCGGCGACGGGGAAGGCTGAAAGCACCTCCGAGACGTCCAGGAAAGGGACGATGAGGACGGTGCACAGGCTCACCTGGGCCACCCAGGTGAAGCCGAGGGTGAAAGCGGTCGCGAGAACCGCCAAGGGCAGGAACAAGACGATCGCCTATCGTCTGGTGTCCCGTCGAGCGTGGCCGCACAGCCAGTTCCGCTGCCTGGACAGTCTCTGGACCAGGGAGAGCAACTGGAACCACCGCGCGTACAACCGCTCGTCGGGCGCGTACGGCATCCCGCAGGCGCTGCCCGCGGGCAAGATGGCCGGCAGTGGCAAGGACTGGCGCCACAACCCGGCCACGCAGATCCACTGGGGTCTGCGATACATCAAGAGCCGCTACGGGTCACCGTGCGGCGCGTGGGGTCACTTCCGGTCGAGCAACTGGTACTGACCCAGGAGAGTTTCCAGGGGAAGGGACAACTCTCCTGACGTCCGGGGCCTGGGGCCCCAGGCCCCGGACGTCACCCTTTTCGAGTCTTTCGAGCCATGCGGCCGCTTCACCGGCTCACCGCGCGACCTCGCCACCTGCCGAGCGGTACGGCCGAGACGCACGATCGTCACCGGCCGGCCGGGACGCGCGGCCGCTCACCGGTCGGGACGCACCGCCATCGCCTGGATGAGCCTCTCCGGGGCGAAGGCGGGGAGTCGCCCTCCTGACCCGCTCCCCTTACCTTCCGAACCTTCCCAGCACGAAGACGACGGCCCCGGCCACGGCCGCGAGGGTGCCGATCCAGACGATGAGGGCGTCGGCCCGGTTGTCGAGGGGGTGGCCCCCGTGCAGGGCCTCCTGGGTGCGCCGGTAGCGGACGCCCGTGTGGGTCAGCAGCAGGACGGCGCAGAACACCGCGGGGACGAAGGGGACGACGGCGAGGACGGGCGTTCCCTCGCGCAGGGCGACGCCCGCGCCGGCCAGGCTGGTGACGGCCAGCACCGCGGTGGTGCGGACCCAGGCGAGACGGGTCCGTTCGTTCTGCAGCCCTTCGTCCCAGAGCCTGTTCACCGCGGGATCACCTGGACAGCAGGATGAGGACGAGGGCGAGCACGGCGACCGCCGCCACACCGTATCCGAACAGGGGCGCGAGGGCCGGCGGCGGGAGCGGGGCGGAGCTGCGCAGGGCGTTCTGGACGCGGCGCCAGCGAGGGTAGGCCATCGCGGCCGCCAGGGCCGAGAGCGACACCAGGATCACGGCGAGCAGGGTGCGCATCCACGGGACGAAGACGTCGGCGGAGACGGCGGCCATCGCCACGCCGCCCGCGCTCAGCGCGAGCGACGTACTCAACCAGGTCAGGTACGTGCGTTCGTTGGCGAGGGTGAACCGGGGGTCCGGCTCGTTGTCCGGAGAGTTCATGAACTTTCCTGGGTCTTCATAGGAACGACGCTATTTCAGCGACATTCCCCCTAGAGAACCCGGGATTTCCGGAGGTGCGCTCCGACACCTCCGGGTCTCACCCGCCCGGCCGCCGGGACGAAGGCTCCGGCGGCGGGTGATCTCCGCACTCAGGCGGCGAGGACTATCCGCAGGCTTCCGTCAGCTGCTGAACCCAGCGTGCCGAGTCGGTGGCCACCTTCTGGGCGGCGTCGACGGCGCTGTTGGCGTCGGTGACGTTGATGCCCTCCAGGGTGTTGGAGACGCCCTCGGCGGCCTCCTTCAGCGAGGTGTTGGCCGCCTTGTCGGCGAGGTCGCCCAGCTTGGCGCCGCCCTCGTTCAGCGCCTGCTCCATCGCGGCGGGGTCGTTGAGCAGCCCGGAGACCTTGGCGACGGTCTCGGTGACGATGCCCGTCGCCTGCACGCACTCCTGCGCCTTGTCGATGCCCTGGCTCACCTCCTGAAGCTCCGAACAGCCGGTGGTGACGAGGACTGCGGCCAGCACGGAGGCGGCGAGGACGGGAATTCGTCGCGGAAGGGGTCGCATGCCCCGACCCTACCCAACGGGCCGCCGCGACAGGCGCCGCCGTACCGGCTCGTTACCCGCCGGATCCACCCGTGGAGGCGGGATGCGGGACGCGGGAGGGCCCGGGAACCAGGCGCGGGAAGACCGCGGAGCCGGGACGCGGGGAGGCTCCGGATCCGGGACGCCGCGCTGGCCGTACGATCGATCGGTAGTCACACGAGCGAGGGGGAGACCATGCCGACCTGTGAGCACATCCTGAAAGCCCAGGACCCGCCGCCGCGCACGCCTCAGGGGTGCGAGGAATGTCTGGCGATGGGCAGTCGCTGGGTCCACCTGCGCAAGTGCCTGTCCTGCGGGCACATCGGCTGCTGCGACTCCTCGCCCAACAAGCACGCCAGCGCCCACTTCCGGGAGACCTCCGACCCGGTCATGGCCTCGTTCGAGCCGGGCGAGGACTGGCGCTGGTGCTACGTGGACAACATCATCGGCTGACCCGTCGGCCCCACGCCCACAACCGACCGGGCCGGGCCGGCGGATGACGGCCCGGCCCGGACGAACACCGCCTCGCGGCCGTCCGGCGGCCTCCGGTCCCGGCTCACGAGCGAGCCCTCCACTTCGAAGGCTCGGCGACGGTCACGCCGTGCGTCAACGGTCCAGCATTTCCAGGTAGTGCTCGTTGTACATGATCCCCAGCACGTTGCCGAACGGATCGACCACGGACGCGGTGACGAAACCGGGGCCGTGCTCGGTGATCGGCATGTACGGCGTGGCCCCCATCGCCAGCAACCGGTCCAACGCGGCCCGCACGTCGTCGACGTGCCAGTGGACGACCGCGCCTCCCGGGGTGGCGGCCGCCTCCGACGGGGCGTACCGCCGGTCGATGAGACCGAGTTCCGACAGGTGGTCGCCGATCCGGAACTCGTAGTAGGCGGCCGGTTGCCCGTCACCGGGGGCCTCGAAGTACGGTTCGACGTCCAGCAGGTCGGCGTACCACTTCTTGGCGGCCTCCATGTCATCGGCCCAGAGGTTGATGGTGGCCGGTCCTCGCAACATGGGTGTTTCCTTCGTTCGATCAGTGGTACCAACCATTTTCGGCTCTAAAGTGCTCACCAACTGATCACTTTTCTGGAGAACCGGAAGCATGCGCGCCGACCGTCTTGTCGCCGTCCTCCTGCTCATGCAGGCCCGAGGCCGGGTGACCGCGTCCGAGCTGGCCGAGGAGCTGGAGGTGTCCGTGGCCACCGCCCGCCGCGACCTCGAGGCGCTGTCGGCGGCCGGCGTCCCGGTCTACCCTCAACCGGGACGCGGCGGCGGATGGTCCCTCGTCGGCGGCGCCCGCACCGACCTCAGCGGCCTGTCGGCGACCGAGGCCCAGGCCCTGTTCCTGCTCCTCGGCCCGGCGACGTCCGTCGTCCCCGAGGCCAAATCCGCGCTGCGCAAGCTTCTGAGGGCCCTGCCCGGCACATTCCGCGCCGACGCCGAGGCCGCGGCGAGAGCCATCGTGGTCGACCCTGCCGGCTGGGGTGCGCGGGAACGCCGGCGTCCCCAACTGGTCGAAGTCCTGCAGAACGCCACCGTCCGCCACCTCAAGGTCGATCTCACCTACACCAACCGGGCCGGTGAACAGAGGCGACGGCTCGTCGCCCCCTGGGGTTTGATCGACAAGGACGACATCTGGTACCTCATGGCCGGAACCGACGACGGGCAACGAACCTTCCGGGTCGATCGGATCGTCGAAGCGGTCGTGACGGACCTCCCCTCTCAGCGACCCGACGATTTCGAACTGTCACAGGCGTGGCAGCGGGTCGTCGACGAGATGGAGAGGCGACGCTCGCGCGTCTCGGCGACCGTGCTCGCCGACGCCCGCCACCTGCCGGTCCTGCGCGACCAGTTCGGGCGCCACTGCGTCGTCGACGGCCCCGCCGGCGACGGGCGTGTCCGTGTCCGCCTCAGCGCCCCGACGCCACTGATGATCGCTCAGCAGCTCGCCGGTTGGGGCGCCGCCGTCGAGGTCGAGGAACCGGATCCCGTCCGTGCCGAACTCGCCCGGCTCGGCTCGGAACTCACCGAGCGCTACGCCGCCCGGAGGGAGTCCGCCACCGGTCGACGGCCCTGAGGTGGCCGGGCCGCCGACCGCGGAACACGGTGGTGGCGGCCCGATCCGCTCCGGTGCCGACCTGCTCGGGGTCGGCTAGTCACGCTCCAGGGTGGCCTCTTCGAAGTCGATCTCGTGGAGGACCCTGCGGAGCACCTCGTCGTCGATGCGCCGCTCGTCGCGGAGTCCGACGAACACCTCGCGCTCGACCATCAGCATCTCCCTGCGGAGCCGCCGGTAGACGCCGCTCGGCGTCTCCTCCCCCTCGGGTCCCGTACCGCCGCCCAGGCGCTCCCAGGCGGTGAGGGTACGGCGCTCGGCGCGGGTTCTCAGCTGGTCGACGACCTCCCTGTGGAGTTCGTCGACGCCCTCGGCCACCAGTTCGTCCAGCCGGGCCAGCGCGGCCGTGGCGGCCGCCTGCTGCGCGGCCGCCTCGGCCAGGTTGTCGGCGTAGATCTCCCGCTCGTTGGAGACCTTCAACCTGCGGATCAGCGCCGGGAACGTCAGGCCCTGGACCAGGAGTGTGCCGATCACCACCGAGAAGGTGAGGAACAGGAGCAGGTCGCGGCCGGGAAAGGTCGCGGGTATGGCGAAGGCCGCGGCCAGGGAGACCACTCCGCGCATGCCCGCCCAGCTCACGATCGTCACGTTCTGCCAGGTCGGCGCGTGGGTCTCGGCCTGCCGGACCTTCTTGGACAGCATCCGGGGCAGGTAGATGCTGGGCACGACCCAGACCACCCTCGCGACCACCGCGGCGCCGAAGACGGCGAGCGCCATCCCGGCGAGCCTCCACCCGTCGCCCCACTCCAGCTCCCTCATGATCGGCCACATCTGCAGGCCGATCAGCGCGAAGACGATCGTCTCCAGGAAGAAGCCGAAGACCCGCCAGACCGCTTCCGAGAGCAACCGGGTGCCGAAGCCCGCCCTGGGCATGTGGTGGCCGATGTAGAGGCCGACGATCACCACGACGATCACGCCGGAGACGTTCAGGATCTCGGCCGCGAGGTAGACGGCGAACGGGATGAGCAGCATGACGGTGTTCTCGACGAGCGCGTCACGCAGCCGGACCAGCACCCGGGTCAGGATCCAGGCGAGCGCGAGGCCCATCGCCACGCCGCCCGCCGCGGAACGCGCGAAGTCCAGGGCGGCGTCCTGCCAGGTGATGCCGTGCCCGACCGCCGCCGCGATCGCCACCCGGTAGGCGGTGAGCGCGGTGGCGTCGTTGAACAGGCTCTCCCCCACCAGGATGGTGACCACCTTGCGGGGCAGCCCGAGCCTGCGGGCCACGGCGACGGCGGCGACCGCGTCGGGCGGGGCCACGATCGCGCCCAGCGCGAACGCGGCGGCCACCGGCAGCTGGGGCAGGAGCAGATGGGTGACCCACCCGACGACCAGCGTGGTGAACAGCACCAGGCCGACCGAGAGCAGCGCGATCGGCCTGCGCAGGTCCTTCAGCCTCAGGTAGGAGCTGTCGATCGCCGCCGAGTAGAGCAGCGGGGGCAGGAAGACCAGCAGGACCAGCTGGGGGTCGAGGTCGTACTCGGGTACGAACGGCGACAGCACCACACCGGCGAGCACGAGCAGCAGCGGCGCCGGCCATCCCCTGCGCCTGGCCACCGCGGCCACCGCGATCCCGACGGCCGACACCGCCAGCATCTGCAGTACCGTCGACTCTTCCACGCCACCCCGTCAGGTAGGGATCGGTCGGTCACCCGGCGGTCACCGGGCAGCCACCGCACGGCCGCTGAGCGGCCACCGAAGCAGCCTACGTGCCCCGGCACGCCTCGCGAACCGCCCTCCCCGGCGGGCCGAGACCACCATATGACGCGAGTCGCGCCCCCGGCGGACGCCACACGCCGTCCGTCCGGACGAAGAGCTCCGCGACAGGGCGTGGCGGAGTGGACGGACGGAACGGCTCAGACCTCACGACGGGACGCGGCCCCCTGCTCGCATGGCCCCGCCGTGTCCCGGGGAGAGGTCACCAGTCGCGCTGCTCGTCCCGGTCGCTGCGGCGCCGGCCCTCGCGGCGCCTGTCGTCGTACTGGCGCTCGTCTCGGCGATGATCGTCGTACCGCTCGTCGTAGCGCTGCTCGGGGCGGAGCCTCTCACCGGTGGAGTGCGGTGGCTGATCCTGGACGTAGGGGCGGGGCAGTCTCTGGTCGGGCGCGGCCTGACCTCGCAGGCCCAGCGGATCGGACGGGTCGACGTCCTGCTGGGCGTACGAGGGCGGCGCGCCGTACAGGTCGCGCAGGTCGGCGGGATGACCGGCCTGGTGCTGCTGGGCGCCGTAGGCGTAGGGATCGGGCTGCGCGGGGGCCGGGTAGCCGCCGTAGGAGTCGCCCTGGGAGACGTCGTAGGCGGCCTGCTGCTGGGCGGCGAATCCGAAGGGGTCGGTCGAGTTCTGCTGTCCCTGCCCGTAGGGGTCGGGCTCCGGCCGCTGGGCGGACTCGGCGAACTGTCCGGCGAACTGGTCGAGGCGCGGCGTGAACGAGGTGGCCGGCTTCCTGCGGCCCGCCGGGGCCGTGAACGGGTCGGCGGGCTGGGCGGACTGGGACGGGGACTGGGGCGGCACGCCGTACGGATCGGGCCGCTGAGCGCCGTAGGGGTCGGGCTGGGCGGCGCCGTAGGCGGCCTGCCGGCCGGGCGGAGCGGCATAGGGGTCCGGCGCGGGCGGGGCGCCGTACGGGTCGGGCTGGGCGGGCGGGGCGCCGTAGGGGTCCGGCTGCTGGGCACCGTACGGGGCGGGCGGCGCGGGCGGGTAGCGGTCGCCGGACAACTGGTAGGCGGCCTCGCCGGTGGCGGGCCCCGAGCCGAGCGGCTCGACCGGCTGCGGCTGCCCGTAGGGCAGGGAGTCGTTCACGATCATGTTCTCGCGCGGCACGACGTCCGGGGAGCCGTACCCCTGGGGCATCCGCTCCTGGGGGCGGTCGAGGGGGGGCGGCGGCACCGCGCCTCGCGCGACGAGCACGTCGTTCGGACCGAGGGTGGCGGCCTGGCGGGGTTCGTCCAGCGGCGAGGGGACGTGACCCGCCGGGTCGGAGTACTGCTGCGCCTGGGCGTAGTCCTCCGGGCGGGGCCGGGCGTACTGACCGGTGCCGGGATACTCGCCGTAGGGCTGCGGCTGGTCCTGGGAGGGCTGCTCGGCGTGAACGGGCTCGCCCACCTCGTCGGGGTACTGCCCACCGGCCTCGACGAAACCCTCGTCAAGTGTGTCGACCAGGCGTCCCACATCGCTCATGGGCATGCGGAAACTCGCGGTGCACATCTCGCCGCGCCACAGGCTCAGCACCAGCGTGCCTTCGTGCCAGGTGACCCGGAGCACCCGCTCCTGGCCACGCTCGTCAAAGAACACCTCGCCGAACGACGGCAACGGGACCACTTCCGACATGGAAGACATAGTTCTCTAACCAGCCTTTATTCGTCCACTCGACCTCGGGAAACCCTACCGAACCGGTCTTTACGTCCCTATCTTCCGCCTCAGCGGCACCAAAACGGTAGCCCTTCCCTTGACCTTACGAGGATTGATGAGCCGGGTGATCCAGCCAGTTTGCCATGTGACGTGAACCTCGGGTTCCGGAATACGGGTATGCGTCCACGCCGCGACTCGCCGGAGCAGCCGCGACTGTCGGGGCGAACGGGTACGGTTGGCTGTCGTGCCGACCGACTCCATCGCCCCATCCGAAGACGTCTCCTCAAAGGTGGATATTCCCCCGGTTGAGGATTTGCTGAGCACCGCCGTCGAGGCGGTCGGCGGGGTCGAGCGCCCCGGGCAGATCACGATGACGAGGGCGGTGCAGCACGCGATCGAGTCGGGCGACCACCTCGCCGTCCAGGCCGGCACGGGCACCGGCAAGTCACTCGCCTACCTGATCCCCTCGATCAGGCACGCGATGACCTCCAAGGGCGCCGTGGTGGTCTCCACCGCCACCATCGCGCTCCAGCGCCAGCTCGTCGACCGCGACCTGCCCCGCCTCGCCAAGGCCCTCGCCCCGAAGCTGCCGCACGAGCCCGCGTTCGCGATCCTCAAGGGCCGCCGCAACTACCTGTGCCGCTACAAGGCGAGCGCGGGATGGCCGGACGAGGAGCAGGACCAGCTCTTCGACCCCCGGGAGGTCAACGCGACGGGCCGGATGGTCCAGCGCATCCAGGAGTGGGCGAACGAGACGGAGACCGGCGACCGCGACGAGCTCGTCCCCGGTGTCAACGAGCAGGCCTGGCGCCAGTTCTCGGTCAGTGCCAGGGAGTGCCTGGGGGCCACCCGCTGCCCGAGCGGCATGGAGTGCTTCGCCGAGCTGGCCCGCGCCCGCGCCGGTGAGTCCGACGTGGTCGTGACCAACCACGCGCTGCTCGCGATCGACGCGATGGAGGACTTCCCTCTCCTGCCCGAGCACGAGGTGGTCGTGGTCGACGAGGCCCACGAGCTCGTCGACCGCGTCACCTCGGTGGTGAGCGGCGAGCTGTCGGAGACCATGGTCGCGGTCGCCGCGCGGCGGGTCGGCAAGCTCATCGAGCAGCACCTCGCCGACCGGCTCATGGAGGCCGGCGAGGACCTCAAGGCCCTGCTCGCCGCGGCCCCCGCCGGGCGCCTCGACGAGCTCCCCCAGGTGCTCGGGATGACCCTCGCCCTGATCCGCGACGCGGCGTGGGCGTGCATCACCGCCCTCGGCCCACGAGGTGGCGACAAGGACGACCCGGAGGGCGCGGGGCTGCGCAGGGCGGCCTTCACCTCGCTGGACGAGGTCCACGACACCGCGCAGCGCATGCTCGACGCCTTCGGCCACGCCGAGGAGATCGACCGGGCCGAGGTGGTCTGGCTGGAGGCGGGCACCGACCGGCGTCCTCCCCTGCTGCGGGTGGCGCCGCTCACGGTGGCGGGCATGCTGCGCGACAAGCTCTTCGGTGACCGTACGGTCATCCTGACCTCCGCCACGCTCGCCCTGGGCGGCGCCTTCGACGGCCTGGCCCGCCAGTGGGGCCTGGGCGGCGGGAAGGACGCCGCGGAAACCGTGGAAGAGGAGACGCGGGAAGGCGGGGAAGGCGGGGACAGGAAGCGGAAGAAACGCGACAAGGGCGGAGCCGGTTGGACCGGCATCGACGTCGGTTCCCCCTTCGACCACCCGCGCAGCGGCATCCTCTACGTCGCCAAGCACCTGCCCCAGCCGGGGCGCGACGGTCTGCCCGAGGCATACCTTGAGGAGATCACCGAGCTGATCGAGGCGGCGGGAGGCCGCACCCTCGGCCTGTTCTCCTCGATGCGCGCCGCCAAGGCGGCCACCGAGGCCCTGCGCGACCGGCTGAGCGTGCCGCTGCTCTGCCAGGGCGACGACTCCACGATGCTGCTGGTCAAGCAGTTCGCGGAGGACGAGCCGACCTGCCTGTTCGGCACGCTGTCGCTCTGGCAGGGTGTCGACGTCCCCGGCCCCTCGCTGCGCCTGGTCATCATCGACCGCATCCCCTTCCCCCGCCCCGACGACCCGCTCAGCTCCGCCCGCCAGCGCCACGTCGCGGCCAAGGGCGGCAACGGGTTCATGTCCGTCGCCGCCACCCACGCCGCGCTGCTGCTGGCCCAGGGCGCGGGCCGTCTGCTGCGCAGCCAGCACGACAAGGGTGTGGTCGCGGTGCTCGACCCCCGGCTCGCGACGGCACGCTACGCGGGGTTCCTGCGCGACTCGCTGCCGCCCTTCTGGCCCACCAACGATCCGGCGAAGGTCCGCAGCGCCCTCAAGCGCCTCAGCTCCTCCTGAGACCATCGGCCGCCGGATTCGCGGGTCCCTCGTCGCCGAGGGATCCGCGGATCAGAAAACGGCCGGTGCGGCAGGCCGAGGCCCCTTACCGGCCCGGGATCAGGTGGCCGTCTCGGCGATGGCCTGCAACGCCAGCACGTACGACCGCAGGCCGAAGCCCGCGATGGTGCCGGTCGCCACGGCGGCGACCACCGAGTTGTGCCGGAACTCCTCGCGGGCGGCCGGGTTGCTGATGTGCACCTCGACCAGGGGCGCGGTGCGCTGGGCGATGGCGTCGCGCAGCGCGTAGGAGTAGTGGGTGAACGCGGCGGGGTTCAGCACCACGGGGATCCTGCCGTCGGCCGCCTCGTGCAGCCAGCCCAGCATCTCGGCCTCGTCGTCGGTCTGCCGGACGTCGACCGACAGGCCGAGCTCCCTGCCGGTGTCCCGGCAGAGCGCGGCCAGGTCGGCGAAGGTCTCCGCGCCGTAGACATCCGGCTCGCGGGTGCCGAGCCGCCCCAGGTTGGGGCCGTTGAGCACGTAGACGGGTCTCATCGGGTCACTCACCGCTCCTTGATGGCCGCGCGCCTGCCGCGGCGGCCGACGTGACTCAGCAGACTTACCGGGCGACCTCGTGGTAGGCGGCCTCCAGGAGCTCCTCCGGCGGGTCGACCAGCGGAGACACCTTCGCCAGGTCGTCCAGGAGGACGAAGCGCAACTTGGCTCCGCGGCTCTTCTTGTCGAGGCGCATGTGGTCGCGCAGCTCGGGCCAGGCCTCGCGGCGGTAGGCGGTGGGCAGCCCGACCGAGGTGAGGATGGACCTGGTCCGCTCCACGACGTCGGCGCCGATCCTGCCGTCCAGCCGGGACAACTCGGCCGCGTAGACCATGCCGATCGCGACGGCCTCGCCGTGGCGCATCCGGTATTCCTCGACGCGCTCGATCGCGTGCGCCAGTGTGTGGCCGTAGTTGAGGATCTCCCGCAGACCGCTCTCGCGCAGGTCGGCTCCGACGACCTCGGCCTTGATCCGGATCTTCCGCTCGATCAGCTCGCGGGTGTGGCGTCCCTCGGGGCGCCTGGCGCCGTCCGGGTCGTCCTCGATGAGCTCGAGGATCCGGGGGTCGGCGATGAAACCACCCTTGATGATCTCCGCCAGACCGCCCACGTAGTCGTCGCGGGGCACCGAGACCAGCGTCGCCAGGTCGCACAGCACCCCGGCGGGCGTGTGGAAGGACCCGACGAGGTTCTTGCCCTCGGGGGTGTTGATGCCGGTCTTGCCGCCCACCGCCGCGTCGACCATGCCGAGCAGGGTGGTCGGCACCTGCACGACCTTGACACCGCGCAGCCAGGTGGCGGCGGCGAACCCCGCCAGGTCGGTGGTGGCTCCCCCGCCGACGCCGACCACGGCGTCCGAGCGGGTGACGCCCGCGCGGCCGAAGGCGGACCACAGCTCCGCGACCACCTCGACCGTCTTCGCGCGCTCGGCGTCGGGCACCGGCAGCGCGACGACCTCGTACCCGGCCGCCTCGATCGCGCCGCAGACGGGACGGGCGATCTCCGGCAGGCTCCCCGGATGGATCACGGCGACGGTGTTCACCCCCGCCCCCAGCAGGCCGGGCAGCTCGCCGAGCACCCCGGTGCCGACCACCACCTCGTACGGGCTCTCGCCGGGCACACCGATCCTGGAGATCGTCACGGCTTCAGGTCCTCCACGATCTGGTCGACGATCTGGCCGGGTTCGCGCTCGTCGGTCGCCACCACGATCGTGGCGAGCTCCTCGTAGACGGGACGCCGGGCGTCCATCAGCTTCTTCAGCTGACTGCGCGGGTTCAGCACGAGCAGCGGTCGCGCCGAGCCCAGGCCCACCCGCTGGACGGCGTTGGAAAGACCGACCTCCAGGTAGACCACCGGCTGCCCGGCCAGCAGCACGCGGGTGCCCTCGGCGAGGATCGCGCCGCCGCCCAGGGAGAGCACCCCCTCGTGCTCGGCCAGCGCCCGCCGTACGGCGTCGGCCTCCAGCTCGCGGAAGACCTCCTCGCCGTCCTCGACGAAGATGTCGCTCACCGGCTTGCCCGCCACCTGCTCCACGTCGGTGTCGGTGTCGCGGAAGGCGACTCCGAGCCGTTCGGCGAGAAGCTGCCCGACGGTCGACTTGCCCGATCCTGGAGGACCGATCAGCACTGCTCGGGGACTCATGCGATCTCCTTCGACGCCGGCCCGCCCGTCGGGGAACCGAGAGCGGCCTCGCCGGGACGCCCGCTCACTTGATCACCAACGAGGAGAGGTAGCCGGACAGGTTGCGGGCGACCTCCTCGACGGAGTCGCCACCGAACTTCTCGATCGCGGCGTCGGCCAGGATCAGCGCGACCATCGCCTCGGCGACGATCGCGGCCGCCGGGACCGCGCACACGTCGGAGCGCTCGTGGTGGGCCTTGGCGGCCTCGCCGGTCAGCACGTCGACGGTGGCGAGCGCCCGGGGGACGGTGGAGATCGGCTTCATCGCCGCGCTGACGCGCAGCGGCTCGCCGTTGGTCATGCCGCCCTCGACGCCACCGGCCCGGTTGGTCATCCGGCGTACGCCGTCGGCGGTGTTCTCGATCTCGTCGTGGGCCAGGGAGCCGGGGCGGCGGGCCGTCTCGAACCCGTCGCCGACACCGACGCCCTTGATCGCCTGGATGCCCATCAGACCGGCGGCGAGGCGGGCGTCGAGGCGGCGGTCCCAGTGGGTGTAGCTGCCCAGGCCCGGCGGCAGGCCGTAGGCGATCACCTCGACGACGCCGCCGAGGGTGTCGCCGTCCTTGTGCGCCTTGTCGATCTCGGCGACCATGGCCGCGCTGCCCGCAGGGTCGGCGCAGCGCACCGGGTCGGCGTCGATCGCCTCCAGGTCGCCGGGGCCGGGGACGACGCCCGGGGTGGTGGCGGCCCCGCCGATCGAGACGACGTGGCTGACGATGTCGACGCCGAGCGCCTGCTTGAGGAAGCTCCGCGCCACCTGGCCGAGCGCGACACGGGCGGCGGTCTCGCGGGCGCTGGCCCGGTCGAGCACCGGGCGGGCGTCGTCGAAGCCGTACTTCTGCATCCCGGCGAGGTCCGCGTGGCCGGGACGGGGGCGGGAACGCGGCGCGTTGCGCGCCTGGCCCTCCAGCACGGCCGGGTCGACGGGGTCGGCGGCCATCACCGTCTCCCACTTGGGCCACTCGGTGTTGCCCACCCGGATGGCGACGGGACTGCCGAGCGTCCGGCCGTGGCGGACTCCGCCCACGATGGTCACGACGTCCTGCTCGAACTTCATCCGCGCCCCGCGCCCGTAGCCAAGGCGGCGACGGCGCAGCGCCTCGTCCAGCTGTGCCGTGGTCACCTCCACCCCGGCGGGCAGTCCTTCCAGGATCGCGACGAGCTCGGGGCCGTGGGACTCCCCTGCGGTCAACCAGCGCAACATGGTGACAAGTCTTCCACGTGCCGCCCACTGGAATGGCCTTTGTTCACCGGTTGAGACATCCGCCGGTCACCAGGACGGTCCGGTCACAGGGCGGTGAGGACGGCGGCGAGCGCGCCGACGGCCATGAAGGGGCCGAAGGGGATCTCGCTCTTGCGGCCCGCGCGGCGCGCGGCCATCAGGGCGGCTCCGTAGAGCCCTCCGGCCAGCAGACCGAGGAAGGCCCCGGTGACCAGGGTGTTCCAGCCCAGCCAGCCGAGGGCCGTGCCCAGGCTCGCCGCGAACTTGACATCGCCGAACCCCATGCCCGCCGGGTTGACCAGGAACAGCAGCAGGTAGAAGCCCGCCAGAGCGAGGCCGCCCAGCCCGGCGCCGAGCAGGTCCCCGAGGCGGCCGTCGGCGAGGGCCGAGACGACGAGCGGGGCGGCGGTCCCCAGGTAGGCGGCGAGGGTGAGCCTGTCGGGCAGCCGGTGGACGGCGGCGTCGACGAAGGACAGGACGACGGCGACCACCGCGAGCCAGCCGAAGGCGAGCAGTTCCGTCGCCCTCCCTACCGGCGTGACCTCCGCCCCTTCCGGCACTCCCGGCCAGGCGGCCGCTCCCGCCGCCGCGTCCGGCCACAGGGCCCGCAGCGCGAGGGCGGCCAGCACCACCGCGGTGACCCCCTCCACCGCCCCGGCCACGGGCCGGGCGCCCCGCCGCTCCCCCTCGACCCCTGACAACTCGGCCCCTGACAACTCGGCCCCCGAGAAACGGGCCACCAGGCGCCGCGTCCCGCGCCCGATCGCGAGTCCGGCCAGAGCCGCCAGGACCGCCGTCGCGGAGAGGGGCAGAAGGGTCACCGGGGGGCTCATGAAGCCGACCATAATCGGCGCTCCTCTGCCCGCGCCGGGAATCCGGGCACTCCTCCTCTCCCACGCCGGGTGTGCCGAAACGGCCCGCGCCCGGCGACCGCGCCGCGCACCGACCTCCCTCCCCGCCGGAGGGACCCGGTGGTCACCCCGCACGCCGAGCCCCGCCCCCACCGGAGTGGCCGAGAAGACCCGCATTCGGTGGCCACCCCGCACCGGTCTCCAGCTCCGCGGAAAGAGCCCCGAGCGGCGCGCATCCGGTGGTCACCCCGCACGCCGAGCCTCGTCCACACCGAAGGATCGAAGTGACCTCGGAGGTCATTGACGATGACGGCGATGATCACGGAGGCTGTAGGCATCCCTACCTACCCCCGGAGGTCAGGAACGCGTGGACACGGATCGCTTCAGCAAGCTGCCCGCGGTCATCGCGTCACTCGTTCTCCTGCCCGTGCTGCTCGAACTCCTCGCGTGGTACATCGAGGGCGAGGAGTACGACGTGGCCCGCGCGGCCACCGTGATCACGGTGATCGTCGCGCTCGCCCTCATCGCCACCGTGCTCGGCCGGATCAGGGCGCGGCTGCCGGTGCTGATGGTGGTCGCGCTCACGGTCACCGCGGCGGGCGAGGCGGTCCTGGGGTTCGTGGCCGCGTTCGGCCCCGTGCTCTGGCGGGGCGGGGTGCCCGGCGAGCTGCACGGCCTGGTGACCGCGGGGGTGAGCGCGTTCGCCGTGGCCACCGGCGTCTACCTGCTCGTCCAGTATCGCCGGGGCCTTTACCTCCCCTACCTGGAGGCCGGGATGGGCCCGCTGCCCACGGCCACCAAGCGCAGGGTGATCGGCGAGTCGGAGATCCTGATCCGCACCATGCCGGACATCGGCCCCTCGGTGGAGAAGGCACTGGCCAGCTGCGTGGCCATGGTCGACCAGGACGACCTGCACTTCGTGGCCTACTTCGGCGACCAGAGGTGCCGCTTCTACACCGACGTGCTGGAGGACGGCGACCTGGCCCACTTCTTCCACGAGACCGACCAGGAGGAGCGCAGGAAGATCTATCTCAGAGCGGGCAACCAGCTCAACTGGCTGACCCAGCGGCTCAACCAGCAGCTGCACAGGCTGGAGGGCGGCATCCTCATCCGCACGGTCCTCGACGTGGAGCGCGGGGCCATGTTCTTCTACTGGGTCGACGAGACCCGCTATCTCATCGGGGTGACCCTGGACCAGCGCAAGGTCGACATCGCCGACGACAAGATGGCACGGCTCGTGGACACCATCCGCGGGCACTTCACCCTGCCCCCGATCAACCAGCGAGAACGCGCCCCGAAAACCCAGGGGCACCTGCGATCCATCCCAAGGAGCGAACGTTGGCCCGAATCGGGCTCTTGATCGTCGTCGTCGGCTTCGGCTGGCTCGCCGCCGACCTGGGCGGCCTGCGTGATCTGGAACACTCCAGTGCGTACGTGCTGCTCAGCAGCCTGTTGCTCGCGATCGGCCTGTACGGCAGCACGCACGGGATCGACCGCGCCGAGGCCAGAGAGCACTCGCGGCTGATCGTGCTCGCGGTCACCGTCGGGGTGCTGCTCAAGACCGCGTTCATCGCCGGGGTCGTCTACCTCGTCTCCGGCGACCCCCGGGCTCTGATCATGGCGGTGGTGGTCGCCCAGATCGACCCGCTCTCGGTCGCCGGCGTGATGCGGGACAGCCGTCTGTCGAACCGGGCGAAGACGATCCTCGGGGCGTGGTCCTCCTTCGACGACCCCGTGACGATCATCCTCGCCGTCTACGCGGCGGCGCTGGTGAGCGGTTCCGGCGGCAGCGGGCAGTCGGCCTCGTACTTCGCCGACCTGGGGTTGAACGTGCTGTTCGCGGTCGTGGTCTATCTGCTGTGGCGGCTGATCAGGAAGGCCCCGCCGGTGCTGACCTACGTGACGGCAGCCGGAGCGGTCGCCTCGGCCGCCTGGACCTCCCTCATGCTCGGCATCGCGACCGTCGGGCTCTACCTGCGCCTGCCCGACGCGCGCTGGCTGGGCCGAGCGGTGAGCGCGGCGTTCGCGCTGTCGGCCTTCCTGACGGGCCTGCTGCTCGTCGGCGGGACGAACATGGGGATGGGCGTGCTGCTCGGGCTGGCCGCGTACGCCGCGCAGATGGTCGCCGCGCTGGTCCTCACCCACGGCCTGCCGATGATCGACCGGGTGCATCTGGGGCTGGCCCAGCAGAACGGGGTGACGGCGGTGATCCTCGCCCTGGTCTTCGAACGCGACTTCGGGGGGTTTGTCGCCGTGATCGCCCCGGCGATCCTCACGGTCAACCTCGTCCACGCGGCGGCCAACCGAACCGCCGACGCCTGGGAGGCTCGGCGATCTCTTCCATCCGCGCCACTGTGACGTCGGGGGCCTCGGATGCCAGCCGGTCCAGGGTGCCCGACTCGACCGCGGCGAGCGCCCGCAGGAGGCCGCCCTCGATCACGAAGGGCACCGGGCCCGCGACGTCGACCACCGCCGCCGCGCTGCCCTCGTGCACCGCGGCCTGGCAGACCTGAAGGATCGTGGCCTGGATGGGCCTGGCGTCGGGGCGCCACCGCCGCAGCGCCTCCGTCCCGGTGAAGGCGAGCACCGCCTCGCGGCCGTCGGCTCCGACGAGCTTCGGGAGGGCCATCTCGCTCTCCTTCTCCTGCCGCAGCCCGTGCTCGCCGATCTCCGACTCCTTGAGCAGGGCGACCACCGGCACGAGCAGCCGGGCCCCGCTCAGCGCGGCGACGACCTCGCCGGCCTGCGCCTCTCCCTCGGCGAAGGCGGCGAGCGCGGATGTCACGGCGGCGTCGGCGGCACCGTCGTCGCCGGGGACCAGGGGTCGCGGAATGCTCGGCACGAACCGGGAGCCTACCCTCGGCCGGGCCAGGGGGGACGATCGCCCCACCCGGCCCGCCCCGGCCCGACCTCGGCTCGGACGTGACGCGTACACCGGAGCGGCGCACCGGGCCGGGGCATCCCGGCACCGGGGGCGGGGTGTCCCGGCCCGGTGCGCCGGGGGGCGTGTTCGTTGGGGCGGCTAAGCCGTCCCACGGATGGAGTCCCGGCCCGGTGCGCCGGGGCGTGTGCCGTCTGTCAGCCGAGGTCGGCGATGGCGGCCACCGGGCCACCGCCGCTGGGCCCCTGGTGGACCGCCGCGACCGAGACGAACACGGCCGGGTCTCCGGTGACGCTCGCCGCGACACCGCCGACGGTGGCCTTGATCTGGCGGTGCCAGTGCACGTCGGAGTCGTCGAGCATGATGTTGCGGCGCCCCCGCACGCTGCCCGACGGGTCGGCCTCGCACTTCATGAAGACGTTGACGAGCCGGTCGCCGAGGTCGGACGGGTGCGGGCGCTCGGGCAGCTCGATGCCGCTGGAGCGGATCGCCTCCCAGATGCCGTCGGCGTCCAGCGCGTCCTTCATGACCGAGTGGCCGATCCGGTACCGGCCGCCGATCCCCCGTACGTTGCCGACGACCACGATCTGGGCGCGGTCCAGCTCGACGCCCGAGGAGCACGACGCGACGGAGGAGTAGAGCGACAGGTCGCGGTGGATCTGGTCGGCGGAGGGCATCTCGATCTCGCCGAGGGCGACGGCGATGCCGAGGGCGGTGGTGGAGTTGGAGATGTCCATCGACGGGCCGGTGTCCTCGATCACCACGTCCTTGCCGCGCGACTTGGCGTCGTTGATCGTGGACAGGGTGAGCAGCGGGGTCTTGGTCTGGACGTAGTGGACGTCGGCGGGGTCGTCGATCCCGGCGATCTTCATCGCCTCGCGGACTCCGGCGGCGACCTTCTCCACCATCGCGGGGCGGCCGATGTCCTCGGGCAGGATCACCTCGCTCATCGCGATGCCGACGCTCACCCTCGGCTCGTCGCTCGGCTCGGCGTTCGCGGTGGTGGCGAAGACGGTGGCGTGCGGGCTGAGCACGCCGTCGGTGCCGCCCGACCACACCAGGGGCACGCTCTCCGGGGACGGGTGCCCCTTGGCCTGGAGCACCTCGCGAAACGCCCGGTCGGCCAGGATGCGGGTGTAGTCGTTCACGCCGCCGTTGCCCTCGGTCTTGCCGATCACCGCGAGCACCCGGTGCGCCTCGATCACCCCGTCGTCGATGAGCCTGGCCAGCCCGGAGGCGTCGGTCACACTCTCGATGGGCACCTTGCGCACTTCAATGGGTTCGGGCATCTCTGCCGCCTTTCGATCGCGTCCTGTTCACTTTCGCACCACGGTGCCGGTCTCCCCGGTGAGCGCCGCTCCCATGTCCTGCAGGGAGGTGATCACCGACCGGTCGCCGCCCTGCTCGACGAAGCGCAGCGCGGCCTCGACCTTCGGCCCCATACTGCCCCCGGCGAAATGGCCCGCGGCGTGCAGTACGCGCAGCTCGGCCGCGGTGATGTGACCCAGGGGCCTGGCCCGGGGCGTGCCGAACCCGACGACGGCCTGGGGGACGTCGGTCGCGATGATCAGGACCGTCGCCCGCACGGCCCGGGCGAGCACCGCGGCGGCGAGGTCCTTGTCGATCACGGCCTCGACCCCGGCGAGCCGCCCCTGCGCGTCGCGGGTCACGGGCACGCCGCCGCCCCCCGCGGCCACGACGGTGAAGCCCGCGGCCACCAGCGCGGCCACCGCGGGCGCGTCGAGGATCTCCAGCGGCTCGGGGGAGGCCACCACGCGGCGCCAGCCCCGCTCGAAGTGGCGCCAGGTCTGGCCGAGTTCCTCGAACCGGCGTGCCTCGGCCTCGCTGAAGTAGCGGCCGATCGGCTTGACCGGGTCGGCGAAGGCTGGGTCGTCGGGGTCGACGAGCGTACGGGTGACCACGACCGCGGCGCGGCCGTCGAGCGCGTTGAGTACGAGGGTGCCGATGGTGGCCTGGGTCTGCGCCCCGCACCAGTCGAGCGGCACCGGGGGCACGACGTGGGCGGCGAGCTGGTTCTTCAGGATCAGGTTGCCGACCTGGGGGCCGTTGCCGTGGGTGAGGGTCACCTGGTGACCCTCCTGGATGAGCGCGACGACGTGGCGCATCGCCTGCTCGACCGCGCGGTGCTGGTCGCCTGGCGAGGCGCCTCCGTCGGGCCCGGTCATGGCGTTGCCGCCGAGCGCGATCAGTATTCGTTCACCCACCTGGCCGACGTTAACGGCCTGCCCGTCTCGCCTCATGGGCACTCATTGCCCAAGGGGCGCCCGTCCTTCGGCACAACCGGCCAATCTCTCACCCCATGAGCGTACGGGTGATCTCCTCGACCACCGGCACGCGCCGCGGCTGCAGGTAGAAGTGGTCGCCGGGAAAGACCGTGAGGGAGAAGCCGGAGCTCGTACGGGTCTCCCACGCCTTGGCCTGGGCCGGGGTGACCACCGGGTCGGCGTCGCCGACGAGGACGGAGATCGGGGTGTGCAGCGGGGGGCCGGGACGGTGCCGGTAGGCCTCGGCCAGGCGGAAGTCGGCGCGGACGTAGGGCAGGACGACCTCGCGCATCGTCCGATGGGACAGCACCTCCGCCTCGGTGCCGCCGAGTTTCGCCAGCTCGGCCACGAAGTCGTCGTCGGCGTACCCCGAGATCGCGGGCCTGTCGCGGGGATCGTGCGGCGCTCTCGCGCCGGAGACGAACAACCGCGCCGGGGCGATCCCCCTCGCCTCGAGGCGGCGCGTGACCTCGTAGGCGAGCGTCGCCCCCATGCTGTGCCCGAACAGCGCGAAACGCCGGTCGAGCAGCGGCAGCATCGACCCGGTCACCTCGTCGGCGAGCGCGTCCATGTCGCCGGGCAGCGGCTCGGCGAACCGGTCGGCCCTGCCGGGCAGCTGCGTCGCGTGCAGCTCGACGGACAGGGGCAGCAGCTCGGACCACGCGCGGTAGGCGTTGGCCGATCCGCCCGCGTGCGTGAGGCAGAACAACCGCGTGGTCGCCCCCGGGCGGGGAAAGGCACAGCGCAACCAGGTCATGTGACCATGATCCCATGGCGTGGGCCCGGCGCCTCATGCCCTGAGGCGGACCTCATGTCTTGCGGCAGGCCCCGGTGTCCCGGGGCGGGCTCATGTCCTCCGACGGACCTCATGCCCTGAGGCAGACCTCGAAGACGGCGGTGAGGCGGGCGATCACGGTCTCGCGGTCGGGGGCGCCGGCCGCGTCGGGGCCGTAGAGCTGGCGCATCGTGCCGGTGCCGGTGACGAGCGCGGTGGCGATCATCGCCCGGAAGGCCGCGTCGGGGCCGGGAAGCCGCGCCGAGAGGGGTTCCAGGATCGCCGTCCTGACCCGGTCGCGGATGATCTCGTGGATCTCCGGGGCGCTGGACGACCGGATGAGCGCGGCCAGCACCACGCTCCCCTGGTCGGAGCGAAGCCGTTCGGCGACGTACTCGGCCAGCCGGCGGGGCAGCTCCTCCTCGGGGCCCTCCAGGACGCCGGGGAAACGTCCCTGCATCGCGAGCACCTCGGCGAACAGGTCCCGCTTGCTGCCGAAGTAGCGGTTGATCAGCGCGATGTTGGCGTCCGCCTCGGCGGCAATCATCCGCATCGTCACCTGGTCGTACCCGAGCTCGGCGAACAGCAGGCGGGCGGCGTCGAGGATGCGCCGCCTGGTGCCCTCCCTGTCGCGATGCCGTGTCTCATCCACTTACGGGATCCTTCCAGATTTGACGAGTAAACAAGCGTCTACTAACTTCGCATGTACCGTACATACATTGGGGGCGGTTCATGCTGACCGAACAACAGATCCAGGCCGAGGCCGCACCGTCCTTCACCCACAGGCAGGTGCTGGAGATCCTGGCCGGACTGATGCTCGCCATGCTGACATCGATGATCTCGACGTCCGTGGTGGGCACCGCGCTGCCGACGATCGTCGGCACGCTCGGCGGCCAGGACCAGCTCGCGTGGGTCGCCAGCGCGACCCTGCTCACCATGACCGCCTCCACCCCGATCTGGGGCAAGCTCTCCGACCTCTACGGCCGCAAGCTCATGTTCCAGGTCTCGCTGGTCGTCTTCGTGGTGGCCTCCATCGCCGCCGGGTTCTCCCAGGACATGGCCCAGCTCATCGCCGCCAGGGCGCTGCAGGGCATCGGCGCCGGCGGCCTCGCCGCGCTGCCGCAGATCATCCTCGGCGACGTGGTCGAGCCCCGCGAGCGCGGACGCTACTCCGGCTACATCGGCGCGGTCTTCGGTGTCTCGACCGTGGCCGGCCCGCTGCTCGGCGGGTTCATCGTGGACAACATGTCCTGGCGCTGGACCTTCTGGATCTGCGTACCGCTCGCCGTGGTCGCCTTCGTCGTCATCCAGAGGGTGCTGAGGCTGCCGCTCGTCCGCCGCGACACGAAGGTCGACTGGTGGGGCGCGACCCTCATCACCGGCGGCACCACCGCGCTGATGCTGCTGCTCTCCCTCGGGGGCAAGGAGTTCGGCTGGAACTCCGCGTGGACCTACGGCCTGGGCGCGCTCAGCCTGGTGATGTTCGCTCTCGCCGTCGTCGCCGAGCGCAGGGCCGCCGACCCGATCCTGCCCCCGCACCTGTTCCGCGACCGCACCTTCGTGCTCACCGCCGTCGCCTCCCTGCTGGTCGGCGCGGCGATGTTCGGCGCGCTGATGTTCCTGCCGCAGTATCTGCAGATCGTCAAGGGCATGAGCCCCACGGGCTCGGGCCTGATGACCCTCCCCCTGGTGCTCGGCCTGCTCACCGCCTCGATCCTCACCGGCCGGCTCGTCAGCAGGACGGGCCGCTGGAAGATCTTCCCCGTGGTGGGCATGCTGCTGGTCGCGCTCGGGCTGTTCCTGCTCTCGCGCCTGCACGTCGACAGCTCGCTGGTGATCGTCGGCATCGACAACGCGGTGCTCGGCATCGGGCTCGGTGCCTCCATGCAGATCCTGATCCTCGCCGCCCAGAACGCGGTGAGCCGCGCGAACCTCGCCTCGGCGACCTCCGGGGTGGCGTTCTTCCGCTCACTCGGTGGCGCGGTGGGCGTCGCGGCCTTCGGCGCGATCCTGTCCAACCGGCTCACCGCGGAGCTGGTCTCCCTCGCGAAGGCGGCACACCTGCCGCTGAGCGGTGGCGCGGTCCCCAGCCTCGGCTCCCCCGAGGCCATCCACAACCTCCCCGCGCCCGTCCTGGAGATCATCCTGGAGGCCTTCACCCGGGCGATGAGCGCGGTCTTCGTGGTCGGCGTCCCGATCGCCGTCCTCGCCTCACTCGCCGTCCTGATGATCAAGGAGATCCCGCTGCGCTCGGCGCGGACCCCCGCCCCGGCGGCCGCCGACCCCGCCGCCCCGCCGATCGGCGCGGGAAGGCCGTAACCACCCCCGCGCAGCCCGGGACCGGCCCGCTCTCCGGCCGGCCCCGGGCCCTCTCATTTCCGCCTCGCGCGCATCGGCCCTCCCCCGGGCGAGGGCGGCCCCCCGTGGCGGCGCCACGGGGAGTCGCCCCCCTTCCCCGGCCGGGATCAGGCCCCCGCGCGGGCGAGCGACGGACATGGCACGTAGCGCCGCCCTCGGGCGGCCGTCAGAGCGTCCACTTCTGGTTGGCCCAGCCGTTGCAGTCCCACAGCTGCACCTTGGTGCCGTTCGCGTTGATGGTCCCCAGGTCCGCGTCCAGGCAGCGGCCGTTGTGCATGCTGTAGATCGTGTGGCTCGTCGCGTCGTAGATCCATTTCTGGTTGGTCCAGCCGTTGCAGTCCCACAGCTGCACCTTGGTGCCGTTCGCGTTGATGGTCCCGAGATCCGCGTCCAGGCAGCGGCCGTTCTCCTTGCTGTGGATCGTGTGAGTGGAGACCTCGTAGCTCCACGACTGGTTGTCCCAGCCGTTGCAGCCCCACAGCTGCACCTTGGTCCCGTTCGGGCCGATGGTCCCGAGATCGGCGTCCAGGCAGCGCCAGTTCTGGTGACTGCGGACGGGCCCCCAGGCGGCGGACTCCGAGTCCGAGGCCGCCGCACCAGGAACGAATCCCGCGCAACCCAGCGCGACCGCCGCCGCCGACACCAGCACCCTGAATCCCCGTCGCATCGTCGATGCTCTCCTTCCTGCGAATCACGGAGGTGGAGAACGGCGCGTCGGCGGAAGGAACCCGCCGCCCACCCGCTCCGCACCGTGCGCGTCACCCCGCGGACACGCCCGTCGATCACTCTCCGCAGCAGAAAGTACACGTACGGGGATCGGCCCCGGGTGGACGAGACGGCGACCGGCGTTTCAGGGAGGTACGGGCGCCTTCCGGGCGGCTACCGGGTGCCCTCAGCCTTCCGAGGAGGCGGAGCCCACGGCGCGCTCGGCCGCCGTGATCGCGTTGCGGAACAGCATCGCGACCGTGGTGGGCCCGACCCCGCCGACCCTGGGGGTGATCGCCCCGGCCACCTCGGCGCAGGACTCGTCGACGTCGGGCAGCAGACGCCTGCCCTCGTAACGCACCCCGCCGCCGATGACGACCGCGCCGGGCTTGACGTGCTCGGGCCGGATGATCCCCGGCACGCCCGCGGCGGCGACCAGGACGTCGGCGCGGAGCGTGTAGCGCGGCCAGTCGCTCACCCCGGTGTGCACGACCGTGACGGCGGCGTTCGCCGTCGGGCGCTTCTGCGCGAGGAGGATCGAGAGGGGACGGCCGAGCGTGGCCCCGCGCCCGAGGATGACCACCTCCCGGCCCGCCACCGGGATCTCGTAGTGCGCGAGCAGCGCCTCGATCCCGGCGGGCGTACACGGCAGCGGGCCGGGAAGCTCCAGCGCCAGCCGCCCGATGTTGAGCGGGTGCATGCCGTCGACGTCCTTGTCGGGATCCATGACCTGCAGGGCCCGGTCGTAGTCGAGGTGCTTGGGGACGGGGTGCTGCACGAGCAGACCGTGCACCGCCGGGTCGTCGTTGAAGGCGGTGATGACCGCGTGCAGGTCCGCCTGGGTGGCACTCGCGGGCAGGTGCTCGTGCGGCGAGGCGAAACCGAGCTCGGCGGCCTGCCGCTGCTTGATGCGGATGTATCCGGCGCTGGCGTCGTCGTCACCGACCAGGACCGTCGCCAGGCTCGGCGTGACACCCCGGCCGGTCAGGGCGGCCACCCGCTCGGCCACGTCGGCGAGGATCCGCTCGGCGACCGGGCCGCCGGGAAGCAACCGGGCCGACGACGTGCCCTCGGAGCTGGAACCGTTCGATACGGGCTGGGACATGCGCTTCCTCCCGGCGTGGGCGCCCAGGCGGTCGACTCCCACGGCGAGCTCCCCGATGGTTGATGCCATCCCTTTGCCGCCAGTCGCGTCATCCCCAAGGATGCCCGATCATCCCCCTCCAGGTCGAACCGCCCCCGCCGCACCGGGCCCGGCCAGGCGAATCATCCCCCTCCAGATCGAACCGCGCCCGCCCCACCGGGGCCGGCCAGGCGCATCATCCCCCTCCACCTCGCGCCGCGCCCGCCGCGCCGAGCCCGGCCAGGCGGCTCACCGCCTCGTCGATGACCTCGTCCCGCTTGCAGAAGGCGAAGCGGACGAAGTGGCTCCCGCGCTCGGGGTGGGTGTAGAAGACCTGGGTCGGGATGGCGACCACGCCCGCCAGGGACGGCAGCTCCCGGGTGAGGGCGAGGCCGTCGGTGAAACCCAGGGGACGGATGTCGGTCTGCACGAAGTACGTGCCCGCGGGGCGGTAGACCTCGAATCCCGCCGCGGACAAGCCCGCCATCAGGCGGTCGCGCTTGGACTCCAGATCCGCCCGCAGGGCGGAGACCCAGGCCGACTCGTGCCGCAGACCGTGGGCGACGGCGAGCTGCCAGGGCGCGGAGGCGGTGTAGGTGAGGAACTGCTTGACGGTCTGCACGCCCCTGACGAACTCGGGCGGCGCGCAGATCCAGCCCGTCTTCCAGCCGGTGACCGAGAAGGTCTTGCCCGCCGAGGAGATCATCACGGTGCGCTCGCGCATGTCCGGCAGGGTGGCGATCGGCACGTGCTCGACCCCGTCGAAGGTGAGGTGCTCGTAGACCTCGTCGGTGACCGCCACCAGGTCTCGCTCCAGGCACAGCCGGGCGATCTCGTCCAGCTCGGCGCGGGTGAAGACCGTGCCGGTGGGGTTGTGCGGGGAGTTGACCAGGACGACCCGGGTGCGCGGCCCGGCCGCCGCGCGCAACTCGGCGGGGTCGAAGGTGAAGCGGCCGTCGACCGGGCGCAGGGTGACCGGGCGGAGCACGGCCCCGGCGAGGGCGACGGCGGCGGCGTAGGAGTCGTAGTACGGCTCGAAGGCGATCACCTCGTCGCCGGGCTCGCACAACGCGAGGATCGTCGCGGCGATGGCCTCGGTGGCTCCGACGGTGACGAGGACCTCGCCGTCGGGGTCGTAGTCGAGCCCGTAGTGGTCCTTGCGGTGCTCGGAGACGGCCTGGCGCAGCTCGGGCGTCCCCGGCCCCGGCGGGTACTGGTTGGAGCCCTCCCGGATCGCCGACACCGCCCGCTCCAGCATCGCGGCGGGCCCGTCGGTGTCGGGAAAGCCCTGCCCGAGGTTGATCGAGCCGGTTCGCAGGGCGAGCGCCGACATCTCGGCGAAGATGGTCGTACCGAACTCGCGCATCCGCGCCACCAGAGGATCGTTCACGCGCTACAGCGTAGTCCCGCCCTTTCCCGCCGCCTCGTGGCCTCCGCCCCGGCCTCGTTCCCGAGCGCGCCCTTTCCCGGGAACATCTCGTCCCGAGAGCGTCGCGTCCCGAGAGCGTCGCAGACGCGGTGACGGGGGCCTGACACGCCGGCATTCACGAAGAGCGCCCGGAAAAGCGGTGGGCACGCGACGGGAAAGCACGCCGAATACGTTCTGTCAACGATCATGGACGCGCCTCGACAATCACACATCGGCTGCGTCCGGCGGCGAGTCGCCCGATTGTCGACTCTTCATTCCACTGGAGTTCGCGATACGGACGTAACACACCAGCCCGAATGCCCCGGCCTCTCCCGCCCTCAAATGCGGCCGACCGTAAATACCAAAGCGGTTAATCCCCCTTCCCTAGATCACAGAAAGCATCTCTCGGTGGTGATGATCCGACGTAGGGTGAAGGCGGACCAGCGGGAAACCACCGGCGGAGACAGCTGACAGATGGTGAACAGCGAGAAGACTTCGGAGACCCCGCATTCGTCGGACACCGCCGGATCGACGAACCGCGCCTGGCAGATGGTGACGGGTTTCTCCAACGCTCTCATCCAGACACTTCTCGTGCTTCTCGCCCTCTCCATTTCCACGGCTTCGAAAGTCGCCCTGGTCCTCGGGATTCTCGCGCTGACGACGCTGACCATCTTCCCAGGCCACCTGCTGAAAAGCACCGCATGGCTGCGTCGCGTCATTCCCGAGCGGTCGTACGGCGTTCTCACGATGTTCTCCCGATGGGTGCGCCGGGACGTCTGGTGGCTCCTCTGCACCGGAGTCGCGGTCACCGTCGTCGCCGCCCTCGCGGTCGTTCCCAAGGACGAGCCGTGGGTGACCTGCCGGGTCCCCGACGAGATCACGCTCCTGGCGTCCGCCGAGACCTCCCCGGTCGTCCAGCGGGCGGCCGGGGAGTTCATGGCAGGGAAGGTCGACCTGTGGGGCTGCCGGCAGATCAACATCAACGTCAGCGGGCTGCGCGCCGCCGAGGTGCGGGACCGGCTGAGCGACTGGACGTTCCCCGTCCAACCGGCCGTCGGGCCGGGCGCCGGCCGGACGGCGAGGAAACCCCCCGGTGCCCGGCCCGACGGGTGGATCGCCGACTCCTCCCAGGAGATCGACTACGTGAACAGGGACACGGACGGCGTGGCGACGTTCGGCGAGCGGACGGTCGTCGCGACCTCGCCACTGGTCATCGCCGCACCGGAGAGGCTCGCGGAGGAGCTCACCGAGGCGAACAGGAATCCCGGAGATCGCGACTGGGCCGACCTGCTGCGGAGCAGGCCCGGCGCCCGGCAGCAGGTCGTGCGCACCCATCCGCTCGCCTCCAACGTGGGCCTGATGGCCACGGCCGCCGCGCCCGGCCCCGCGGAAGGACTGTCCAGGAAGGTGCGGCCGGGCGACACCGTCCGCGACGTGATGTGCCGGTACGCGAACTCCCTCGACACCTCCGCGATGGTCATGACCGAGCAGCAGTTCTACGAGCTCGACGTCGCGCTGTCGGGCGCCGACCCCGCGCTTCCCGAGCCGGGCGGCTGCGCCCTTTCCGGTGCGGGAGGCGAACGGCCGTCGCCCGGCGCCGTCTCCGCGCCGCGAAGCGCCGGCAAGAAGCCTCCGCGACCGGTCGCCGTCTACCCGAAGGGCGGCCACGCCATGCGGTACGAATGCGTCTCCAAGCGGTGGCCCGACCTGAGGCGACCCCCTGCCGTCGAGCAGACGGTCGAGGAGTTCTGCGACTTCCTGCGGGAGACCCTCCCCCGCTACGGATTCCGTGACGCCGAGGGCCGCCTGGACGTCCAGAGGTTGCCGGTGAAAACACATCGGCTGAGGAGCGACGCGCCGGTGGCGGCGAACTGGAAGCCCGACATTCCCAAGCTGCTGTACAAGCTGACGACCCCCCTCGCGGACCACGTCCTCGTCGTGGTCGACGTCTCCGGCTCGATGGCGCGCAACAAGGTGAACGACGGCAGGTCACGGCTGGAGGCGGCGATCCAGGTGGCCCAGGTCGCCGTCACGTCCAAGCGCGGCGAGCGGACCACGGGAATCATGACGTTCTTCCCCGATGACGACTACGCCGTTCCCCCCGCGCCCGTCGGCGACGAGGGAAAGGCCCTCACCGGCAGGCTCACCGAAGTCCAGAACGCCTACCGAGGCGGTTCGCGCCCCGATCCCCCGATGCGTCCGATCATCGAAAAGGCTCTCGACCGGTTGGAGGGGACGGGCGCCCCGGGGGAGCGGAAGGTCGTGCTCGTGCTCACCGACGGCGGGAATCCGAGCGGGCTGAGCAGCGAGGACATCAAAGGACGCGACGGTGTGCGCCTGCTGATGCTCTCCTTCGACCTGCACGGCTGCGACACCTCCCCGCTGCCCGCGCTCAGGGACGAGGGCCTGATGTCCTGCTACGACGCGAGCACCGACCCCGACCAGAAGCTGGACGACGCGTTCACCGAACTCCGGCCGGTCACCGGATGAGCCGTCCCACGCCGCCTCCGCCGTCATCGCCGTTCTCCTCAGGTGGGACGGGCGGGCGGGTCACACCGGCTTCCTCAAGTGGGACGGCCAGGCAGGGAACACCGGCCGTGGCGGAGCCGGCCGGCCGCGGAGTGATCCTTCTCCTCCTGCTACTCGCCTGCTTTCCCTCCCTGGCGGCGAGTACCGCGCCCACCCCTCCCCCGGGACCGCCCAGGCAGGACTGCGTCCTGCGCATCGCCAGTGGCGCCGACGTCTCGGGAGGTGCCCGCGAACGGGCGCTCGAAGCCGTCTGGAACGGCGTCAAGGGCAGGCCCCGGGCGTGCTTCGTGGCGATCTCCTCGGTCGCGGACGAGCAGCGCAGCGCGATGATCTCGGCCGCCCAGTCGAAGGCCGGGCACTACGACGTGTACAACCTCGACATCCAGTGGATCCCCGAGTTCGCCGAGGAGGGATACCTGCGCCCGATCGACACCGCCGCACACGGCGGGACCAACGACTTCCTCTCCCAGATCTGGTCCGCGGGCGCCTGGCACGGCGTCCAGTACGCGGTGCCGTTCAACACCGACGTGGGACTGCTCTACCGCCGCCACGACCTGAGGTCACCGACGAACTGGCGGGACATGACCGACCTCGCGAAGGCGCGCCGCGCCGGGCCCGACCCCACCGCCCTCGGCCTCTCCGGGCAGTTCGCCTCCTACGAAGGGCTCACGGTCAACGCCCTGGAGGCGATCTGGGCCAACGGCGGAGAGGTGGTCGACGCGGACGGCCAGGTGGTGATCGCCCAGAAGGAGGGTGTGGAGGCCGTCGGACGGCTCATCGAGACGGTGAAGGCCGGCGTGATCTCCGGGGAGACCCTCGGTAGCACGGAGGCGGAGTCGCTGACCGCCTTCCGCGAGAGGCGCGCGCTGTTCCTGAGGCACTGGCCCTACGCCCACGAGGTGCTCTCCGGGGAACGGAAGTCGGGCGGAATCGCCTTCCGGGCGGCGCCACTCCCCTGGCAGGGAGTCCTCGGCGGCCAGTACCTCGCCGTCTCCAGGCACACTCCCCGGCGCGACCTCGCGCAGCGACTGGTGGCGGCGTTGACCGGCGAGGAGGCGGCCGGACTGCTCTACCGGTGCGGCGGGTTCGCCCCGGCCAGAGTCTCAGCCCTCTACACGGAGGCGGGGACCGGTTGCGACGGCCCGGCCCCGGCGGCCCCGCCCGGCCCTCGCTCCGGTTCCTCCGGTTCCTCAAGCGCGGAACCGGAGTCCGAGAGCGTGCGGCCCGACACACTGCTGCGCGCGCTGACCCAGGCCAGGCTCCGTCCGCCCTCCCCGTACTACAGCGAGTTCAGCCGGGTCTTCCGCACCGAGGTCCACGAACTGCTCAGTTGCTGGTCGCTCGGGCGGAAGGGGTGCGAGGACGCGAAGACGTTCACGGCCGGCCTCGCCCTCAAGCTGAGAAAGGCATTGGCCGGCGGCTGAGCCGGACCGGAAGCCTGAAAGGGCTTATGGATGGGGTCGTCTATGCGTAGGTGATTATGGGGTGGTACGTCTATTTGCTGTGACCCGAATGACCCGACCGACCGGACCGGCGGAACCGGCAGGACCGACCGGACCGCCCCGGCTCCACGAGCTCGACGCGCTTCGCGGCTTCGCGGTGTGCGGGATCATGGTGGTCAACACCTGGCAGCACACGCGTGAGCACCTGAGGGAGTCCGATCGCAACGCGGTCGACTGGGCGATCGACAACCTGCTGCAGAGCAGGTTCTATCCGATCTTCTCTTTCCTGTTCGGGCTGAGCTTCGTCCTCTTCCTGAGGTCGGCGGCCGCACGGACCGCGCACCCCTGGGCCGTGCTGCTACGCAGGCTCGCGGTACTCGCGGCACTCGGCGCGATCCACCAGGTCTTCAACCACGGCGAGGTGCTCCTGCCGTACGCGATCTTCGGGGTGTTGGTCCTGCTGCCCGCCTCGTTCTTCCCGCAGCCCGCGGTGGTGGTGCTGGGCGTCGCCCTCACCGCGTGGGCGGTGTACCAGGGCGGCGGGATCATCCTCGTCCCCGGCCTGTTCGTGCTGGGCATGGCCCTGATGGAACACCCGCCGCCCGAATGGCTGCTGTTCCCCGCGTTCGTCGCGAGCACGGTGCTGGGCGTGACGCTCACCTGGCTCTGGGTGGTCATCGCCAAGGATCCCGCCCTGTTCCACGCGTCCGTCTACCCGGCCGCCGGGCTCGCCGCCGCCACCGCCTACTGCACCGGGCTGCTGCTCCTGCTGCGGACCCGGCTGCGCGACCTCCTGCTCGCGCTTCTGGCCCCGCTCGGCCGGATGGCGCTCACGAACTACCTCATGAGCACCCCGATCATCCTGCTCTTCGTACCGCTGCTCGTCGCGGACACCACCCGGCTCGCCGGTGTGGTGCTCTCCGCCGCCGTTCTGGCGCTCCAGGTGCTGTTTAGCCGTGTGTGGCTGGGCAGGTTCAGGTACGGCCCGCTGGAATGGGCGTGGCGAAGCCTCACATGGATGGAACGAGTGCCGAACAGACGGATAGGGTCACACCCGTGACGCGCATAGCCCTCTGCCAGATCCCGGTGGCCGAAGATCCCTCCGCCAATCTGAGCCGGGCCCTCGACTCCCTCGCCGAGGCCGCCGCGGGCGGCGCCGAGCTGGCGATCTTCCCGGAGGCCACCCTCACCCGGTACGGCAAGCGCGTCACCGACCTCGCCCAGCCACTGGACGGGCCGTTCGTCACCGGACTGGCCGCGGCGGCGCGGGAGCACGGGCTTGCCGTGATCGCGGGGGTGTTCGAGCCCGTCGAGGGCCGGGTGTACAACACCGCGGTCGCCATCGGCCCCTCGGGCTCGATCGAGGCGGCCTACCGGAAGATCCACCTGTTCGACTCCTTCGGCGCCCGCGAGTCCGAGCTGGTCGCGCCGGGCGACACGCCGGTCGTGGTCGAGCTGGCCGGGCTCCGGGTGGGACTGGTCACCTGCTACGACATCCGCTTCCCCGAGCTCACCCGGGCCCTCGTCGACCTGGGGGCCGAGGTGTTCGCGGTGATCGCCGCGTGGGGATCGGGGCCGATGAAGGAAGAACACTGGACCACCCTCGTCAGGGCCCGCGCGATCGAGAACACCACCTGGGTCGCCGCCGTGGGCCAGGCGCCGAACCCCGAGGCCCGCGACGGATTCGGGATCGGACGGAGCATGCTGGTCGATCCGATGGGAGTGACACGCACCGATATGGGACCCACGCCGGCCGTACAGACGTGTGAAATCGACTCGCAGATCACGATTGCCACCCGGAATGCCGTACCGTGCCTGGAACACCGGCGACTCCCTCTCGGCAGATCGTAAAATGCCGATCGTGAGTGAGCCACCTGGGCGTAGAACGCAGATGCAGAAGGTCATACCGCCTCGGCTGCTCGTGCCCTATCTGGCCGGCAGACGCACCGTGATCTCCGGATATGTTTACCGGGTTCAGGACTGCGCGCGGCTGACCACCCCCGCGCAGCTCTTCGTCGGCCTCGACCTGGGGTTCGAGGGGTCGGAGCTGACCGCGACGGTCCCCGAGATCTACCTGATGCGCTGGTTCGCCCGCGACATGGACGCCTACATCGTGCCGTACGGACCGCACATGGGCGGTGACTGGAACGATTCACCGCCCTTCGCGGGAAACGGCTTCACCACCTCGCGGGAGCACGTCGTGCCGCAGTTCCACACCACACCCATGCCGATCCCCGCGGGAGCCGAGATCATCCACGTGGTCCCCGGCGAGGAGCGCCTCTTCGGCCTCTACGACGGCCTGAGCTGGCGGCCCGCCTCATGAGCGCCGAGATCGAGCCGGTGGCCTCGGGCTTCGCCGCCCGCTACCTGGGCCGTACGTACGCCGCGGCCCTCGGCCCCGGCGCCTCCGAAGTGGTGCTGTTCAACGAGGAGGCCCAGAAGGGCTTCGAGGCGGCCTCCGGCTACTGGCGGCTCGTCGTCGCCCGCGAGGACCTCGACTGGCTGGTGCTGGTCCGCACGGTCGGCGCGTTCGGCGGGGAGCCGTGCCTGGTCCTCGACGTCTCCGAGGAGAACGGCGAGGAGAGCCTGCACATCGCCTACACCGGGCACAGCGGGATGAAGGCCGAGGCGCTGGGTTACTGGATGGTCGACCACGGGGCGTACGAGGTCGTCGTCCCCCGCGACGAGGTCTTCTCCATCAGGATCGAGCGGCTGCCCGTCCCCCTCTCGCCGGAGGGCGCCGAGCCGTAACCCGCCGCCCTCCGCTCGACCGGCGCCTCCTCGGAGGCGTCCCTCTCAGCCGAGGTCCACTTCGGCAAGGGTCCCGCTCAGCCGGTATCCCGCTCGGCCGGCGCCTTTCTCAGCCGCTGCCTTTTCAGCCGGTGCCGAGCCGCCGGTAACGGGCCAGTCTGGCGGCGAGGCGGTCGGCGGGGGCCTGGCTCAGCAGCCCCGCGATCTCGTGCTCCAGGGTGCGCGCGACCCGGACGCAGAACGCCTCCGGCTCGTAGGCGGCGTCGGGAAACTCCGGGATGATCCGGTCGACGAGCCCGTTCCCGCGCAGGTCGGTGGATCTCACCCCCTGCGCCGCGGCGATCTCCGGCGCGAAGTCGACACTCCGGTAAAGAAGCGCTGAGGCCCCCTCGGGAGACAGCGGCGACAACCAGCCGTGCTGCGCGCAGAGCACCCGGTCGGCGGGAAGCAGCGCCAGGGCGGCACCGCCCGCCCCCTCCCCCAGCAGCAGACACACCGTCGGGGCGTCGAGCATCACCAGATCGGCCAGGGAACGTGCGATCTCCGCGGCGAGGCCGCCCTCCTCCGCCGCCTTCGACAGCGCGGCACCGGCGGTGTCGATCACGGTGACCAGCGGCAGCCCCAGCTCGGAGGCGAGATGCATGCCCCGCCTCGCGACCCTCAGCCCGGCCGGGCCGAGCGGGGCGTCGATCCGCTGGTGCCGCCGGTCCTGGCCGAGCACGACCGCGGGGGCCTCGCCGAACCTCGCCAGGGCGAGGATCAGCCCGGGATCGTTCTCGCCCACACCGGTGCCGTGCAGCGGGGTGACGTCGGAGGCACCGAGCTTGAGCAGCGCCCGCACCCCGGGGCGGTCGTCACGGCGGGAACGGCTGATCGCGTCCCACGCCTCGATCGCGGGAATCCGCCCGTCGGGCTCCTCCCCCGGATCCAGGCCCGCGCGCGGTGCGCACAGCACGGCGAGCGCCCGTACCGCGATCCCCCGGGCGTCCTGTGCCGACACCACGGCGTCGACCAGGCCGTGGGCGAAGAGGTTCTCGGAGACCTGGACACCTTCGGGGAACGGGTAGCCGTGCAGCGACTCGAACACCCTCGGCCCCAGAAAGCCGATCAGCGCCCCCGGCTCGGCGGCGGTGACGTGCCCGAGCGACCCCCAGGAGGCGAAGACGCCACCGGTGGTGGGATGACGCAGGTAGACGACGTACGGCAACCCCGCCGCGCGGTGCGCGGCCACGGCAGCGGTGATCTTCACCATCTGGACGAAGGCCACCGCGCCCTCCTGCATGCGGGTCCCGCCCGAGGCCGGGGCGGCCAGCAGCGGGAGCCCCTCCGCGGTGGCGCGCTCGACCGCGGCGGTGAGCCGCTCGGCGGCGGCCACCCCGATCGAACCTGCCATGAAGGAGAACTCACACGCGACGATCGCCACCCGCCGCCCTTCGAGCAGGCCCTCACCGGAGATCACCGACTCGTCGTACCCCGTCTTGGCCCGGGCCGCGGCGAGCTCCTCCGCGTACCCGGAGCCGGGCGCGGCGGGGTCGGCGGGCGGCTCGTCCCACGAGACCCACGTCCCCGGATCGAGAAAG
The DNA here is from genome assembly GCF_040649155.1 of Streptosporangium sp. NPDC049046. Taxonomy (NCBI): domain Bacteria; kingdom Bacillati; phylum Actinomycetota; class Actinomycetes; order Streptosporangiales; family Streptosporangiaceae; genus Streptosporangium; species Streptosporangium sp. NPDC049046. Next base: position 67,392 of record NZ_JBEZEZ010000038.1, read on the forward strand.
GTGTCGATCAGCGTCCGCGCGTCGGGCCGTACCGGGGTCATAACCACGCTCCGGGAGACGGCACGCGGGCGTGGGCCGGAAGGCTGCCTGTCATCGCTCGCGCTCCTCCAGCCAGGCGAGGACCTCGTCGCCGTGCTCGCCGAGGGCCGGCGGGGCGGTGTGGCGCACGGGAGCGTCGCCGTCGAAGCGCAGCGGCGGTCCCGGCAGCTCGATGGTGCCGAGCACGGGGTGGTCCACCTCGACCACCAGGCCCTGGGAGCGGGTCTGGTCCCAGGCGTAGACCTCGTCGATGGACCTGATGGCCCCCGCGGGCACCCCGGCCTCGGCGAGCGCGGCCAGCCAGTGCCCCCTGTCATGCTTGGTGAGCGCCTGCTCCATGTCGGCGATCAGCTCATCCCGATGCGCGAATCTTTCCCTATTGATCGCATATTTCGCGACATCTGGGTCTATGTCCAGCAGGGCAGCGACCTTGCGCCACTGCACGTCGTTCGCCGCCGCGATCTGGATCATGCCGTCGGCACAGCGGAAGGCGCCGTACGGAGCGATGGAGGCGTGGTGATTACCGCCCGCCCCGGGCACCTGCCCGCCGACCGTCCAGGCCGTGCCGTGGTAGGAGTGCACCCCGGTCACCGCGGCCAGCAGCGAGGTCCGCACGACCTTGCCCCGCCCGGCCCGCTCCCGCTCGTACAGCGCGGCGACCACCCCGTACGCGCCGTGGATGCCCCCGAGCAGGTCCGCGATCGAGGCGCCCACCCGGTACGGCTCCTCGGGCGACGGGCCGGTCAGGCTCATCAACCCCGCCTCCCCCTGCGCGATCTGGTCGTAACCGGGCCTGCCGCCCTCCGGCCCGTCATGGCCGAAGCCGGTGATCGACAGGATGACGAGGCGGGGGTTGAGCTCGTGCAACCGCTCGACGGAGAAACCCAGCCGGTCCAGGACCCCGGTACGGAAGTTCTCCACCAGCACGTCGCTCTGACGCACCAGCCGCTCGATAAGCGATTTCCCCTCGGCGGACTTGAGGTCGACGGCGATCGACTGTTTGTTGCGGTTGGCCGCCAGGAAATACGTGGAAATATCATGATCAGGGCCTACGAACGGCGGCCCCCACCCCCGCGACTCGTCACCCCCCTCGGGATGCTCCACCTTGATCACCCGGGCCCCCAGGTCACCGAGCATCTGCGCGGCGTGCGGACCCGCGAGCGCGCGAGAGAGATCGAGGACGACGATGTCGCCGAGTGCTCCCTGCAAGATCAACCTCCGATACATGGTGGCCGCGTCCATCTAAAGGACGCCACTGTGCTCCCGGTCCGCCTGTCATGAGACCACTTAGCACGATATCCGGATGGGGAACCACCATGATCTCCCATGCCGCCTTCCACCGGGACGAGCAGGGATGGGCCACGAAAACAAGCGGGTCACGATCTCCACAAGAAGCGGAGGATCTGATGGAACCTCTCACGCCCGAAGAATCTACGGAGCATTTGTTCCATGCCCGCGCCAGCGACGAGGAAGACAACGTCACGCTGCGATGACGACGGGGGAAGATGAGATCACGCACGAACTCCCACGACGTTGGGGAAGACAGTGAGCGGTGACGCGACGCCGCCCGTCGCTGGGGCAGCGCTCACGAGAGCACTCCCGCCGCGAAGAGCGTGCCGATGTCGAGCGAGCCGCGCCAGTCGCGAAGCCGAGGGTGGCGGTTGCCGGGGATCACACTGACGCTGCCGTCCTCGTTCAGCCTCGCGGCCAGCACATCCGCGAGCTCGGTATGGGCGAGCACGATCGGAGAGTGGGTGGAGATCCAAACCTGAGAGTCGTACAGAGAACTCAACGATTGAACGACCGTCTCGATCGCTCGCGGGTGGATGCCGTTCTCCGGCTCCTCGGTCACCAGCAGCCTGGGCATCTCCTCCTCCCTCAGGTAGGGCAGGAGCGTCAGCACCAGAATGCGCAGCGTGCCGTCGGAGAGGCCTGATGAGGTCACCCGGTACCCCCCCGCGTACTCCACCGCGAAGTAGGCATGATGGTCTTCCTCACGTTCGACCACACTGATCCCGGTGACCTGGGGCAGTGCGGTGCGCACATGATCGACCCAGGAGGCGAATCGGTCGGGGTCGGACTGCTGTAGATCCAGTGCGAGCCAGGGCATGTTCACCCCCGACGGCAGAAGCCGAGCCGGGTCGCCAGGAGGCGCCGGGCGGCGCAACACCTCCCAGTCAGGGGCGAAGAAGACCACACCTTCGCGGAGCAACTGCGCGAGCCAGAGCGCGGCCGGAAAGAGGGTCGGGTCGGCGGGAACCGAGCCGAGCGCGAGTTGCCCCGGCGGCACCCGGAGTGGCGGAATTCCCGTTTCCTGAGCGAACGTCCCTGGCAGATCCTGGTGCGAGGAGGCGGAAGGCGACCTCCGCGCATCGATTTCTGCGGTCGGCGTGGTCGTCTCCGGGATGAATCGGGTCGGCGCACGCCCTTCCCGGAGAATCACCGGCTGCCAGTCCGGGTGTGCCAAGGTGCCGCCAAAACCGACTCTCCCCTGCGGAAAAGTTCCAGGCTCCGGACGTACCCCCGCGTCGGAGTAAAGGAAAAGATATTCCTCCGCCACGTTCAGCACACGCGGTCCGACCTCCAGGCAGAGCTCGTATCGCAGGTGGGTGTGGATCTCACGGCGGCCCGGCCGGACCTGGCCGGCCACGGACAGCGCCTCCACGACTTCGTCGTCCAGCTTCGCCTCGATGACGAAGACAATGCTGTCGCCTCGCCCCTTGTGGAGCAGATCGGTCGGCGTACTCGCTCGGGCGGCCCTGCCGTGCTCCTGCCGTTCCAGGAACGCGGTGACCGCCCGCTGTCGACCGAGTAGGTCACCGAGAAGCGTAGGAATGTCAAGCAGTGTCGTCTTCCCTGCCCCGTTGGCTCCGGCGAAGACGTGGTAACGGCCCAGGTCGACGCTGAGCGCGGGGAAGCAGCGGTAGTTGTAGGCCTCGATCCGAGTGATCAACGCGGGCTCCCCTGCTGGGGGTACTTCTCCCGGAATCGCCGGTAAGCCTTGGCGCTCTCAGGCAGTTCAGCCGGAATCCGGTATTCGTAGGCGAGGATCTTCTCGACGGCATGCCTGATCGGCTCGTTACCCTTCAGCTTGATCCGCTCGCCGATGACGAAGCCGATGCCCTCCCCAGCACACAGGGAGCGCGGCACGGCGTTCGCATCTCCCGTGATCTTCTTCATCTCGCCGGTCTCCAGGCTGACCTGCTCCATCGTGCTCGCGACCTCGCCCTTGCGTCTCGTATCCGTTTTCAGCGTCGCCGCTCCGTGGGTGGCGACGGCCAAGCTCGGCAGGCTCGAATCCTATGGCCAGGTAAAGAGCCTATGCCGAGATATCGGCCACCCCCTCCACGACGAGATCACGTTAGCCGTCGGGGCTGATGCTTCGAGTACGAAACGACGATGATCCACTCGATTCATGCCTTGACCTGGGAAACGATGCCCAGGGAGCGAAGTTCCTCGTCGAGATGACGGACGCGCTTGTTGCCCATTCACGGCTGGAGCCGGGTACGCGCCTGCCGTACGGAGCCGGCGAGCTAGCTGAGCTGGGCGTAGGCATGGGTGAGGCGGTCGCACAGCGCGGGAAGCAGCGTTTCACTGTGCAGTAGACCTGCGACCAGCTCACGCTGGGCGTCGACCATGGGAAGCACGACCTCGGGGCCGAGGTCGTCCTCCAGTCGGCGGCACCGGGCGGTCAGCTTCTCGATCACCTCTCGCAACATCTCGATCTGAGGAGTTGCGACGCCCCCTTGAAATCGCCCTCCGGGACGGGCGGCAGCCTCGCGGATACCATCCAGGCGATGGGGGCGGCCGGCTACCGGGTGGATCCGGTGGTGTGGCCGACTTCCGCCGAGTGCAGCAACGGCAATTGCAACCAGTGCCATGCGGGGTGTGCCGATTCACCGAAGAAGACAGTGGTCTGACCTGCCCGAACAAGCACGCGCGGCCGTCGAAGAGCAGACCGGCCCAGTCACTGGCGTCCGATCAGCCGAGGTCGGGCTGACCTCCGGCGTCGCCGCACACCTCACCACCGAGGGGGCCGTGTTCTTCGCGAAGGCGGCCCCCGCCGCCGCTCCGGTCGCCGGGCATCTGCTGCGCGAGCGCGCCGCCAACCAAGCCCTCCCCGCGCAGATCCCAGCTCCCCGCCTGCTGTGGACCACGGACGTCGACGGCTGGCATGTGCTGCTGTTCGAGCACGCGGCCGGCCAGGAGGCGAACCTGTCGCCCGGCTCCTCGGACCTGCCCGCTGTCCTGGACGCGATCTCCGCCATCCCTGTGCCCTGCTCATGGCCCGGGGCACCGTCGATCACGGGCAAGGCCGCCGCCCTGCTGCGCGTCGCCGAGGAGCAGCTGGCCGAAACACCCGCCGAGGCCGGCCAGTACGAACCGCTCGTCAAAGCCCTCAACCTCGACGAGCTCACCGGCACCACACTGCTGCACGCGGACCTGCACGCGGGCAACCTGCTCGTCGACGGCAACCAGTGCCGGATCATCGACTGGTCGATGGCCTGCCAGGGTGCTGCCTGGGTGGACGTGGCCCTGCTGGTCCCGCGGCTGGTCGACGCCGGGCATACACCCGCCGATGCTGAGCGAGTCGCCGCCCGGTTGCCCGCGTGGAGCTCGGCGCCCGCGAGCGTGGTGACCGCGTTGGCCGCCACCCGGGCGCTGTTCGCTGCCCGCCTGGCCGTGGCTGGTCCGGTTCGTCTGCGGGCGAAGCGTGCGAGGACTGCGGCGGCGTGCCGGGCGTGGGTGGAGTACCGCACCAACTGACCGGGCCGCCCGCGTGAACCTGGCAGGAGAGCTGAGCGTCAACGGAAATCACTCGCCCCTAGGGCGTGTTTTAGAAGTGGACGCTGTCCTTTGCCCCGCACCGTAATGATCTCGGTGTGGGGCGAGGGGATCTTTCTGATGAGCAGTGGGCGGTGCTGGAGCCGTTGCTGCCGGTCGCGGTGCTGGGCAGGCCGGTGGTGGACCGGCGCAGGCTGATAGACGGGATCCGCTGGCGGGTGCGGACCGGTGCTCCGTGGAGGGATCTGCCGCCGGAGTATGGGCCCTGGCAGACGGTTTATGGCCTGTTTCGCCGCTGGCAGCGCGATGGCACGTGGCCGAGGCTGCTGACCGGGCTGCAAGCCCGGGCGGATGCGGCAGGACTGATCACGTGGGAGGTCAACGTCGACTCCACGATCTGCCGGGCCCATCAGCACGCCGCGGGCGCCCGTCGCGATGGATCGGCCCAGAAGGAGCCGCCGGGCGGAATCGGTGTCGAGCCCGCCGATCACGGCCTGGGCCGGTCCCGGGGTGGCTTCACCACCAAGATTCACCTGGCCTGCGAGCAAGGCCAGCGGCCACTGTCTTTGCTGGTCACCGCCGGACAGCGCGGCGATAGCCCACAGTTCACGGCTGTCTTGGAAGGCATTTGGGTCCCCCGCATCGGGCCGGGGCGTCCCCGAGTCCGTCCGCTGCGGGTGCGCGGCGATAAGGCGTACTCCTCTCGCGCCAACCGGTCCTACCTGCGCAGCAGGGCAATCCGGAGCACGATCCCCGAGCCGGCCGATCAGGCCGGGAA
>NZ_JBEZEZ010000039.1:0-37717 GCF_040649155.1 Streptosporangium sp. NPDC049046
GAGCCGCTGACCGCGATCGGCGACCTCCCCTCCGAGCAGGTCGCCTGGGGCTTTCCCGGCTCCGGCGGCGGCTTCGGCGCGGACGGCGTCCTCCGTGGGACGTTGCTGCCGTCGGTCGTCTTCGGCACCCTCGGCCCGCCCCCGACCGACCGGGAGCGGGCCGTACGCCAGGCGTTTCGCGAGGCCGGACTCCGGTTCAGGGAACAATCCGATTTCCGCGGCTGGTTGTGGATCCATTTCGTGTTCGACGCGGGCCTGCACTCCCAAAGCCTGAGACTGGGCTCGTTGTCCAAGCTGATAGGGGCGACGGACGACCTGCGCGAGGCGCTGCTGGCCATCCGCGAGCTTCTGCCGCTCCTCCAGGCGCGCGGTGTCGACCTGCGACGTCACCGCGGTGTGCTGTCGTTGCGTGCGCCCACCTGGCTGACGGCCCCCGTGCTCGCCTGGCTGACCGCTCATGTCGCGCTCGCGCGCGTGAATTTCGCGGCGCACTCCGATCCCGACGCCGAGGAGCCACGTGAGGTCTGCCGGGACACCCTGGCCGAAGCACGACGGTTGGGCATCTCGGTACCGCGACTGGAAGCGGCGGAACCACACTTCGCCCGCGAGATGACGGACTGAGTGAACGGCCACCTATAACAACGGAGTACGGGCAACCGGCCGCGCTTCACTTCGGCAGGCAACCGGGGCGACCAGGACACGGACCGGCATCGGCACCAGGCCGGCTCCGCAACGGCGAGAGCCCGGTCACAACCGTCCTCCGCCCGCGTAACGGCGCCGGACCGTGCCTTCCGGAGTGCGCCAGGAGACCCAAGTTATTTGACGAACGGACTTCGCCGTACCGGGAGCGCCTGGATGAACCCTTCAGGGCGGCGGAGCGTCCCTTAGGTGTGAAGAAATTGCTTTTGACCATTGCGATGCTTGCGTCGTTGTGCGCCTGCGGCCAGTCCGGTGCCGGTCCGGCACTCACTGTGGCCGGAAGCGAGACGATCGTGTTGCCGCGGGCCGATCAGCCCAAAGCGCATCGGCCCACCCTGGAGCGGCTCAAGCGAGAGGCGGCGTCGTCGGGTCGGCCTTTGGAGGAGGTTGTCAAGCGGTACGCGACCCGGATGGCTGCTACCTCGTCGCCCAAGCCGACGGACTTCGAGGGTTACGACCCCGCGGTGACCGACCCGGGCGTGACGATCGACGGCATTCCCTACGCCGAGTTGGTCGACCTTGGGACCATCGCCAGATCGGAGGGCATCTCCTACGAGGAGGCCATCGACCGCTTCGGTTCGCAGTCGTCCAACAGTCAGGTGATCGACAAACTTAATACGGAGTTTCCCGACGAGATCTCCGGCGTCAGGTACGTCGACGACCAGCGAGGGCTGCGCGTCGGCTTCAAGGGGCCCATTCCGACTCGCGCGATCGAGTTGGCCAGGACCCTCCCCGTGGAGGTCACCCTGATCGGCGGCAAGGGATTCTCGGCCGCGGAGCTTCGGCAGGCCCAGGACACGGTCGTGTCCTGGCTCCAATCCCGTCCTGAGGTGGCCACGATGACGACGCACCCAGATGACGAGACCGGCCACGTCAAGGTCACAGTTCAGCCGAAGGTGATGCCGGACGATGCGGAGGAGTTCAAACGTGGGCTTCAGCTCCCGCAAGTGGACAATCCGCACATCACCATCGAGGTCACGCTCTCCGCCGAGTCGGTCGCCGTTCGCCCGTAGTGAGCCACCGACGCGCACACGACTGGGCCCGAACGGTGGCCGGGCCGTTAAGCTCTCCGGTGTGGATGGTTCGCCCGTCTCCTTCGGGGGGCGAGCGTCGTAAGAGGGAACCCGGTGTGAATCCGGGACTGCCCCGCAGCGGTAAGCAGGAACGACCGCCGTCACAAGCACTGGGCGCGTGCCTGGGAAGCGACGGCCAGTAGGTCATGCCTCAGGCATGGTGCCCGCGAGTCCGAAGACCTGCCTCCGCCCGCGTGCCGCTCGGCGCGCGGTGGTCCGCGGCCTCGTGGGAGGGCCTGGGACGCGCTCGCCGGGGTCCTGCTCCGCGTTGCGTTTCTCTCTCCTGCCTGGCCGCATACTGGCGAGACGAGGGAAGTTGCCATGAGGACGACCGTTTTGGGCTACCCGCGCATCGGCGCGCATCGGGAGCTCAAATTCGCCACCGAGGATTTCTGGGCCGGCACGATCGGCGCCGACGAGCTGGAGGCGGCCGCCGCGTCGCTGCGCGGCTCGGTCTGGACCGAGCTGCGTGACGCGGGCCTTGATGCGATCCCGTCGAACACGTTCTCGTTCTACGACCAGGTGCTCGACACCACGGTCATGATCGACGCCGTGCCCGCGCGTTACCGCGACCTCACCGGGCTCGACCGGTACTTCGCGATGGCGCGAGGCACCGCCGAGCTTCCGCCCCTGGAGATGACCAAATGGTTTGACACCAACTACCACTACATCGTCCCCGAGATGGCGTTGGACACCCGGTTCCAGCTCGCCGGAGGCTCGGCCGCCAAGCCCGTGGCCGAGTATCTAGAGGCCAGGAAGCTCGGCATCGAGACGCGGCCCGTGCTCGTCGGCCCGCTCACCTATCTTCTGCTGGCCAAGGCCGCGCCGAACTCACCTGAGGGATTCACCCCGCTCGACCTGCTGGACTCCCTGGTGGAGACCTACGCCGAGTTGCTGGAACGGCTGGCGGGCGCGGGCGCGCAATGGGTGCAGTTCGACGAGCCTGTCCTGGCCCGCGACCTCGGGGCCCGGGAGATCGAAGCGCTCGGGCGGGCCTACCGGCGGCTTGGCGGCCTGCCCAGCCGTCCGAAGATTCTGCTCGCCACGTACTTCGGCGCCGTCGGCGCGCAGGCGCTACGGATGGTCGCCTCCACCGAGGTCGAGGCGATCGGGCTCGACTTCGTCGCCGGACCCGGCAACCTGGAGGCGGTGGCCTCGGTCGGCGGGCTGGCCCGCAAGACCTTGGTCGCCGGCGTGGTCGATGGCAGGAACGTGTGGCGCACCGACCCCGCGCGGGTGAAGTCGACGTACGCGGTGCTGCTCGGGTTGGCCGACACGGTGGAGCTGAGCAGTTCCTGTTCACTGCTGCACGTTCCGGTCGACCTCGACAGCGAGACGGCACTGGACCCGGCGGTCCGGGCGCGGCTGGCGTTCGCCCGGCAGAAGGTCGCCGAGCTGGTCGGTCTCGCCGCCGATCTACGTTCCGAGAACCCGTCGGCCGTGAAACCCCCCGCCGTACCGGCCGATCCCGACGTCCGGGCCCGGTTGGAGGCTCTTGGTGACGTGCGGCGAGCCGATCGAGCGGTCCGGTTCGCGGCGCAGCGGGCCAAGCTGGGATTGCCCGAGCTGGCCACGACGACGATCGGCTCGTTCCCGCAGACCGCGGAGATCCGCAAAGCCCGCGCCGATCACAGGGCGGGACGGATCGACGAGAACGCCTACGTCGAGGCGATGCGCGCCGAGATCGCTCGCGTGATCACGCTTCAGGAGGAGCTCGGCCTGGACGTTCTCGTCCACGGCGAGCCCGAGCGCAACGACATGGTCCAGTACTTCGCCGAGCGACTCGACGGCTACGCCGCCACCGACCACGGCTGGGTTCAGTCGTACGGTTCCCGCTGTGTGCGCCCGCCGATCCTGCACGGCGACGTCTCCCGCCCCGAGCCGATGACGGTGGAGTGGGCCTCCTACGCCCAGTCGCTCACGTCCAAGCCGGTCAAGGGTATGCTCACCGGGCCGGTGACGATGCTGGCCTGGTCGTTCGTCCGCGACGACCAGCCCTTGGCGCAGACCGCCCGCCAGGTCGCCCTCGCGCTACGCGACGAGATCACGGATCTGGAGGCCACCGGGATCGGGATCGTCCAGGTGGACGAGCCGGCGCTGCGCGAGCTCCTGCCGCTCCGCAAGGACGACCAGGATGTCTATCTGGCCTGGGCGATCGGGGCGTTCCGGCTGGCCACCTCCGGCGCCGCCGACTCCACCCAGATCCACACCCACATGTGTTACTCGGAGTTCGGCGAGATCATCAGCCCGATCGCCGACCTGGACGCCGACGTCACCAGCGTCGAGGCCGCCCGCTCCCACATGGAACTGTTGCCCTACCTGACCGAGGTCGGCTACGCCAACGGCATCGGCCCCGGCGTCTACGACATCCACTCACCGCGCGTCCCGACCACCGAGGAGATCGAAAACAACCTGCGCAACGCCCTCCAGGCCGTTTCGGCCGACCGTCTGTGGGTCAACCCCGACTGCGGGCTGAAGACCCGCGGCTACCCCGAGACGCGAACCGCCCTGGCCAACATGGTCGCCGCCGCCCGAGCTATCCGAGCGGATCTCTGATCAGTGCCGCTTCCCGGCCCGAAGCCCTGCTTCGGGCCGGCGTTCAGGAAGCTTCCTGGCCACACACCGCATGATCGCGTTCAAGTCATCGACAGCTCACCCCCGGGGAGTGAACTGGGCCAGGTCGTAGATGCCGAGGCTCTTCTCGATGTCGGCCACCTGGTTGACGACACCTGCGAAGCCGGCCGTACCGAAACGGCGGTGTTCCTCATCTTCGAAGATCTCGCCCAACTCGGCGAACTGCTTGGCGGAGACGACTTCGCGCAGGGCGGGGAAGACGACGGTGTCCTCGCGCGCCTCGTGCGGTTCGTACATGCGGATGAAGACGGCCATGTCGGCGACCAGGGCGCGGCGGGTCTGGGCGGACGGCGTCGCGACGCCGGTCGTGCCGGTGGCGTTCAGGATGCGGCCGGTCACCGTGCGTCCGCGCCGATGTTGCTGGAGCAGCACCGTGACGGTGCCGGTGAGCTTGCCGGCCTTGACCAGCGGCGGGAAGACGTACTTCTCTTCCAGGCGCTCGTGGTACTCCTCGATGAAGGAGCGGATGAGGCCCGCCGATGCGTGCAGCGCCTGGGCCGGTACGACCTGGCCGCTGTCGATGCGCCGGATCCCGTCCCGGTAGATGAGCAGGATGCGCTTGAGCACGCCGTGCTCGCGCATCAGATCCTCAGGTGGGGTAACGGGTTCGATCTGCCCGGCCGGGGTGGAAGGCGTCGGCGAGGTGGCGTAGGAGACGTTGGTGGTATGCGTCCCGCAAGCCGTCAGCGCCGATCCGCAGACCACCACGAGCGGCAGGCCGAGCAACTCGCGCCGGTGCACAGGTGGCCTGTCGGCGCACGTCTGGTCGTCCCGTCCCACCGGCCGCATCCCGAGCCCTCAGTTCATCTGCCGCATGCCCGCGCATCACGGGCATGCCCGGGTTCAGACGATCCGATACGACGAATCGGGTAATGCCTGATCAAGGTCCCAATCAGGGGACGATCTGCCAGGGGCGCATCGTCTCGGTGTTCTCGTGGCCCCCATGACGCTCCCAGGAAACCGGGTGATGACGTGGGAGGCGACTATCTGGATGTGCAGGGGGCGGCGCCCGGCCGTCCGGTTGGACCATTCGCCAAGGAAGGACGGACGGTCGGGCGCCGCGGTCATGGGGTCAGGCGCCCTTGGCCGCGTCGAAGCGGGCGATGACGTCGTTCCAGTTGATCAGCGACCACAGCTGCTCGACGTAGTCGGGGCGCACGTTGCGGTACTGCAGGTAGTAGGCGTGCTCCCAGGCGTCGAAGACCAGCAGCGGGGTGGTGTTCACACCGACGTTGCCGTGGTGGTCGTACACCTGCTCCACCACCAGGCGTCGGCTCAGCGGTTCCCAGGCCAGGATGCCCCAGCCCGATCCCTGCACGGTGGCGGTGGCGGTGGTGAGCTGCTTCTGGAAGGCCTCGAAGGAGCCGAAGTGCTCGGTGATCGCCTCGCCGAGCGCTCCGTCGGGACGGTCGCCGCCGTCGGGGGAGAGGTTCTGCCAGAAGATCGAGTGCAGCACGTGCCCGGACAGGTTGAAGGCGAAGGTCTTCTCCAGCCCGACCAGGCCGCCGAACTCGCTCTTGTCGCGCGCCTCGGCCAGCCTCTCCAGGGTGTCGTTCGCGCCCTTGACGTAGGCGGCGTGGTGCTTGGCGTGGTGCAACTCCAGGATCTCCCCGGTGATCGCGGGCTCCAGCGCCGCGTAGTCGTAGGGCATGTCCGGAAGGGTGTATCGGCCCACAGTGATCTCCTTGCTGCGCCAGACCTTATCGCGATTAGTTCGCAACAACAATAACTATGCAACTACTTACGGCATGTGCCGTGTGCTCCACCTCGCACGGGAGGCCCCCTCCGGCCATCGCCAACCTGATGCGGCTTGCTGGCAATTGCAACTTATGTGCAGAATGTGGTGCTTTGATGCACAACGATCGTTTGATCTCGAACCTCCGGAGACTCACCACATGAGCCGCCCGCCCCGCATCACCCCGACCATCTGGCGGCGACGCGCCACCGAAGGCGGTACCCCGATCATGAGAAGACTGCTCGTCCTGGCAGTCGCTCTGACGCTGACCGCCTGCTCACCGGCTCCCGCCACTCAGGGGACCGGCCAGAAGGCCGAACAGGCGGCGGCGCCGCAGGCCGGTTTCCCGGTCACGGTGGAGAACTGCGGGCGCGAGCTCACGTTCGACAAGCCGCCCGCCAAGGTGGTGACCGGCTACCACCCCTCTCTGGAGACTCTGTTCGCGCTCGGTCTGGGCGATCAGGTCGCCGGGCGCACGAACTTTTCCGAGAGCCCGTTCCTGCCGGGGCAGCAGGAGCAGTACGCCAAGATCCCGGAGATCTCCGGCACGATCATGCTGCCGCAAAAAGAGGTCATGCTCTCCCAGGGCGCGGACTTCGTCCTGGACAACGCGATGGCCGGCTTCGACGCCGCCGGTGGTTACGCCACCGTGGAGGAGCTGGACGCGGCCGGCTCTCCGGTGTACATCCTGGGCGGCTGGTGCAGCCCCGAGGAGGTGCTCGAGTTCACCATCGACGACACCTACGCCGACCTGCGCAATCTCGGCGCCATCTTCGGTGTCCCCGACCGCGCCGACGCGCTGATCGCCGAACTTCAGGGCAGGCTCGCCGATGTCACGAAGCGCGTCGCCGACCGCAGCCCGGTCAAGGTGCTGGCCACCGACGGCGGCAAGGGGCCGGTCAACGCCTACGGCGGCTCGGGCATCACCCACCAGATGATCACCGCCGCCGGTGGGACGAACGTGCTGGCCGACGTCAAGGGCGACTACACCGAGGTCAGCGCGGAGAAGGTCAGCGCCGCCCAGCCCGAGGCCGTCCTGATCAGCGACTACTCCACCCTGCGCGGCGAGGACATGCCGAGCTCGCCGGCCAAGGCCGCCGAGGCCTTCGCCATCGCCAAGAACAGTCCCGCCGCCAAGGAGCAGCGCTACCTCGCGCTTCCGGTGGCGGCCCAGCACCCCGGTTATCGCAACATCCTGGCCATCGCCGACATCGCCCGTTTCCTGCACCCCGACGCCTTCACCCGGTGACCGGCGCGACCCGGCAGAGCCCGGCACAGACCGGGATCGTGCCGAAGAGGCGCCGCGTGAGCGGGTTTCTCCTGCTCATCGCCGTGCTCGCCGTCGCCGTCGTCGTCTCGACCTGGCTGGCGGTGAGCATCGGCGCGGTGCACGTCGCGCTGCCCCAAGCCTGGGGCATCGTCGCCGACCGTCTCCTGCCCGGCGTCCTGACTGATGGGGGAGCGCGCACCTGGACCCCGGTGCAGGAGCAGATCGTGTGGGAGTTCCGGCTGCCACGCGCGCTGCTGGCACTCCTGGTCGGGGCCGGGCTCTCTGTGGTCGGCGCGGTGCTGCAGGCCCTGGTACGCAACCCGCTGGCCGACCCGTTCCTGCTCGGTATCTCCTCCGGCGCCTCGTTCGGCGCGGTGCTCGTGCTGATCCTGGGCGCCTCGGCGCTGGGCGGGCTGTCACTGTCGGCTGCGGCCTTCGCCGGATCCCTGCTCTCGCTCGCCCTGGTGTACACGCTGGTGCAGCGGTCCGGCCGCCTGTCCCCGTCCCGGCTCGTGCTGGCCGGGGTGGCGCTGGCCTACCTGTTCCAGGCCGCCTACAGCTTCGTCCTGCAGCTGGCCCAGAGCGGCCGGGCCGCACAGCAGGTGCTGTTCTGGCTGATGGGGAGCCTCGGCGGCGCCCGCTGGCACATGCTGCCGCTGCCGGCCGTCGTCCTCGCCGCCGGGGTGACGTACCTGCTGCTGCAGCACCGTCCGCTGAACGCGCTCGCCGCCGGAGAGGAGACGGCCGTCTCGCTCGGCGTGAACGTGCACCGCTTCCGCCTGATTCTGTTCGTGCTGACCTCGCTGCTGGTCGGTGTGCTGGTGGCCACCAGCGGCGCGATCGCGTTCGTCGGCCTGATCGTGCCGCACGCCGCCCGGCTGCTGGTGGGCGCCGACCACCGCCGCGTGTTGCCCGTCAGTGCCCTGCTCGGAGCGGTGTTCCTGCAGTTCGTGGACATCGCCGCGCGCACCGTCAACGCGCCGCAGGAACTGGCGCTCAGTATCGTCACCGCCCTGTTCGGCGTGCCGTTCTTCCTGTGGCTGCTGCGCCGCCGCTCCGTGGACCGGGCGGTGAGCGTCACATGAGGCTCGATCTGCGCGGTGTGTCCGTCACACTGGACGGTCACCCGATCGTGCACGAGGCCGACCTGGTGGTGGACGACGGCGAGTTCGTCGGCCTGGTCGGGCCGAACGGTTGCGGCAAGTCCACCCTGCTGCGTTCGATCTACCGGGCGCTGCGTCCCGCCGCCGGGCTCATCACCGTCGACGGTGACGACGTGCACCGGCTGCCCGCCCGCCAGGCCGCCCGTCGCACCGCCGTGGTCGCCCAGGAGACCCCGTCCGACCTCGACTTCACGGTGGCCGAGATCGTCTTCATGGGCCGCACCCCCTACAGGGCCGACGCCGCCGGCGACGAGGAGCTGTGCGCGCGGGCGCTGGAGCGCGTCGGCCTGGCTGGCGCCACCGAGCGGATCTTCGCCACCCTGTCCGGTGGGGAGAAACAACGCGTCCTGCTCGCCCGCGCCCTGGCCCAGCAGACCCGCCTGCTGTTGCTGGACGAGCCCACCTCCCACCTCGACATCCGCCACCAGCTGGAGATCCTGCATCTGGTGCGCGAGCTGGGCATCGCCACCCTCGCCGTGCTGCACGACCTCAACCAGGCCGCCGCGTTCTGTGGCCGCCTCTACGTGATGAACGCCGGCCGCATCGTGGCCGGCGGGCCGCCCGAGCAGGTTCTCACCCCGGACCTGATCTGTCAGGTGTACGGCGTGCGCGCCGTACACCGAACCCAGCTCGTCTTCGAGCGGCTCAAGGAGGAGCGGTGATTCCCTGACCGCCGCCCCTGTCGCCGTTCATCCGGGTGGCGCCGCGGGTCCTTGCCGCCGTCCAGCACGGCCATCTACGTGGGACTCTCCAGCAACATCGCTTGAGCGCCGTCGGGGGACTATCGTGCTCAGCGTGTCCGATCGCGCGCTGAGCTTCGGAATGATGGCGCAAGCCTACGAACGGTTCCGCCCGGGATATCCCGAGGAGCTTTTCGACACGGTAGCGGCGTACGCCGCCCGGCCGTTGAGGACCGCCCTCGAAATCGGTGCCGGCACGGGCAAGGCGACCCGCCTGTTCGCCGAGCGAGGAGTCGCGGTGACCGCGACCGAGCCCGATGAGGCCATGCTCACCGAGCTGCGCAAGCACGTGCCGGCACATGTCAGGACCGTGCGAGCCGCGTTCGAGGATCTGCGGCCGGGGGAGAGGTACGACCTGGTCTACGCGGCCGCGGCATTGCATTGGACGAGCCCGGAGGATCGGTGGTCACGGATGGCTTCGCTGGTGGAGCCGGGCGGGGTGGTCGCCTCGTTCGGCGGGCCGATCGAGCCAGCCGACCCGGCTGTGGCGCGCACCGTCCGCGCGGCACGAGCACCGTTCCTGGCGAGAGATGATGTCCCGTCCCCGGATGGGACACCTCCGGAGGCGGAGATGCAGTGGCCGGGCACCGAGCTTCGACGGTCTGAGTGGTTCACCGATGTCCGGCAAGCCGTGATCGAACGCCGCTTCACGTTGACCGCCGACGATTACATCGGCCATCTCTCGACCGTCTCGGCCTATCTCGTCCTGCCGGAGGCGGAGCGCGAGCAGGTGTTTCACCAGATCAGGAGGGTTCTGCCGGAGACGCTCCAAATCACCGCCGACGTCACCGTTCACCTCGCACGCCGCCGCTACGATCCGTAGCCGGAGTCTGAGGTGATCGGCTGGAAAGGGCTCGCCGGTGACGTCGATCGAACGGACCGCCTCCCCCGCAGTTCAAGCGCCTGACCTCGACGTGGGTGCTGAATGGGTTCTTCACCCCAACGGCCGAGGAGATCGACTGGGCCAAGGAGCGCGCCGGCTCCGGGGTGTCGCTGGCCCTGAAGTGCTTTCAGAAGATGGAGCGTTCCCTTCCCGGCAGGAGATTTCCGAGGCTGACCATGATCGGTTCTACCGCTGATTTCTGCATCCAGACTCCTCGAAGGCCTGCCTGGCGGAGCGGCGAGCCACCGCGGAGATCGAGTGGAACCGGCTCTGGGCCGCGAAGGCCGGCGTTATGGAGTGAGGACCACCTTGTTGCACTCGTCCTGCTTGTTCTTGAACAGCTCGAACGCGTGCGGCGCCTCGCTGAGCGGCATCCGGTGCGAGATGACGAAGCTCGGATCGATCTCGCCTCCGCGGATCCGCTGCAGCAGTGGCTCCGTGTAGCGCTGCACGTGGCACTGGCCGGTGCGGATGGTCAGCGACCGGTTCATGACGGTGCCCATCGGGAACTTGTCCACGAATCCGCCGTAGACGCCGATGACGGACACCACGCCGCCGTTGCGGCAGGCCATGATGGCCTCGCGCAGCACGTACGGGCGCTCGGTCTCCAGCCGGGCGGCCTGCTTGGTGCGGTCGTAGGCGTACATGGCCGGAGTCGGATGGTGGGCCTCCATGCCGACGGCGTCGATGCAGGCGTCCGGGCCGCGCCCGCCGGTCATGTCGCGCAGCGCGTCCAGCACGTTCACCTCCTCGTAGTTGAGGACCTCGGCGCCGGTCCGCTGGACCCGCCTGAGCCGGTACGGGAAGCGGTCGATGACGATGACCCGGTCGGCGCCGAGCAGGAACGCGCTGGCCGCGGCTAACTGCCCGACCGGCCCCGCGCCCCAGATCGCGATCGTCTGGCCCGGCTTGATGTCGCACATCTCCGCTCCCATGAAGCCGGTGGGGAAGATGTCCGACAGGAACAGCACCTTCTCGTCCGGCAGGTCGTCCTCGACCTTGATGGGACCGACGTCGGCGAACGGGACGCGCACGTACTCGGCCTGCCCGCCGGGGAAGCCGCCCAGCATGTGGGAGTAGCCGAAGATGCCGGCGGGCGCGTGGCCCATCAGCTTCTCGGCGATCCCGGCGTTGGGGTTGGAGTTCTCGCACACGGAGTAGAGGCCCTCTTCGCAGGCGAAGCAGGCGCCGCAGGCGATCGGGAACGGCACTACGACGCGGTCGCCGACGTGCAGGTCACGCACGCCGGAACCGACCTCGACGACCTCGCCCATGAACTCGTGGCCGAGCACGTCCCCCTTCTTGACGGTCGGGATGTAGCCGTCCACGAGGTGCAGGTCGGAGCCGCAGATCGCGGTGGAGGTGACGCGGACGATCGCGTCGCGCGCGTTGAGGATCTGCGGGTCGGGAACGTCTTGGATCTCCAGGCGGTTGCGGCCCATCCACACGTTGGCTTTCATGCCCGTCCTCCGATCGGTTGTGCGGGACGCTGGTGGAGCCGGCGCAGGGTGCGGTGGCCCTCGGGGCTGCCCTCGGAGCGGACCACCTCGCCGGTCTCCATGACCTGCTTGAAGCGGCGCAGGTCGTCGCGGACCTGCTGCTCGGGGTGCTCGCCGAACATCCGGGCGAGGGCGGCGGCGAGCTTGTGGCCGGGCGCGCCGTACTCCAGCGAGACGTCCACGACGGTGCCGCGCCCACCGGGGCCGTCGCTGAAGCTGACCAGGCCGGCGGTGGAGACGCCGGTGCCGGGCACCGACCGCCAGGCGATCAGGTCGTCGGCCCGCTCGTCGATGATTTCGGCCTCCCACTCCAGGTCGACGATCGGGCCCTTGGCCTTCCAGCGGGAGCGGCGCTGGTTGATGGTGCGCACCGAGTCCAGGTGCACCATGAAGGAGGGCAGGTTTTCCAGGTCCCGCCAGAAGCGGTAGACCTCCTCGCGTGGCTTGTTGATGGTGATGGAGGCGCGCACCTGCAGCGGGCCCTTGGCCTTGGCGGTGCCGCCCCGGGCGCAGGCGACGTCGATGGCGGTGATCCCGGCGACCGCGCCGAGCGCGGCCAGCACGCGGATGCGGCGGGCGCCCGTGCGGTTGGCGGCGGCCTTGCCGAGGACGCCGAGATCCATCGTGTCGCCGGCGACCCTGGTCCACGCCCATTGGGCGGGATTCTTGGTGCCGAGCAGCAGCGCGGCGTGCAGGAGCTCGCGCCCGCCGACGAGCCTGGCGACGGTCGTGGCCTCGGGCGCGTCGTCGACGCCGCACAGGCGGGTCACGGCCCGTGGCGCCGCCAGTTGCGCCGCGCCCAGCGCGAGGCTGGTCCACCCGAGCGCACGGGCGAATTTGTTGATCATCATGCCCCCTAACACAGGTTGCGGTGGTATGTGCGCACGCCGCAGGCGGCCCCGATCTGCCGACGCCCCCGCGTCTATCGTCTCCTTCCCTCGACAAAACCGACGACACCGGCAGATTCGGGCACGAAAGGTGCACATCGCCTGGATGTCCGTCCACGACGGGTTTCGCATCCCGCGCCGAACCTGCTAGCGGCCGAACAACGCCAGGCGGTTGCTGCGCGTCGCCGACCGTCGCGCTGCCCAGCGGCGGCACACTCGCCGCGTCGAGGAGCGTTCTGATCCGCGATGACGGGAGTTGTCGCAGATCAGAACAGGTTCGGCGGCTGGTGACACGTTGGTTGACGGCCCCCCGAACGGCGGCGACATCGAATGCTCAGTCGCCGGGCGACGGCCGTCCCTGGCCGACGGATGATGAGCGATCGGCGAAGACGAGTTCGCCACCCAGCTGACTGTACAGCTCCAGCTGGTCGTAGTAGATCCGGTGAGAGAGGATCTTGTCGTTGCCGACGGAGCAGGTGCTGGTGCCGCGAACGGCGACGGGACGGCCGGTTCCGTCCAGCACACCCCCGCGGGGCAGCATGAAGGGCCCGTTATGCGTGCCGGTGAGCATCCATTCGGTCACCACGGGATCGGCGCAGAACACCGTGTGCCAGACCGTCATGCGCAGGTCCGGAAACCCTTTGAAGACCTCCTCGTAGAACGAGGCGATCTGGTCGTGTCCTTCCGCGACGCCCTCCGGAGTCACCAGGACCCCGTCCTGGCTGTGGCACTGAAGGACACGATCCAGATCGTGGGCGTTGAATGCCTCGAACAGCTTGTCCTTGAGCGCGCGAGCGTCGCCCATGGTCATCACCCCTTCGACGGGAACCCTTCCGGCGACGGACGCGTCATCACGGTGGCCGGCCTTCGCTCGGGACCGGCCGCCGTGGTGGCGTGCGCACTCGCGGCGGCCGGTCCGGACGCCGTGTATCAGTTGAGCTTGCCGGGATGGAGGACGACCTTGGTCCAGCCGAGATCCCTCCGGTCGAAGTGCTCGTAGGCGTCCGGCGCGTCGTCCAGGTTCAGTTCGTGCGAGACGACCCAGGACGGGCGGGCCTTTCCTTCGTGGATGAGTGTCATGAGCGCCCGGTTGTAGCGCTTCACGTTGCACTGACCGTTGCCGATCATCTGGCCCTTGAACCAGAACATGCCGTAGTCGAAGGCGATCTCGCCCTGCTTGAAGAGATCGTCCGGGCTGCCCGGGTCCGACGGGATGAAGACACCGACGACGCCGATGGTCCCGGTGAACTTGACCGATCTGACGAGGTTGTTGAGCGTCATGTTGGGATGCTCGTGCCCCTGTGGGTCGTGTGCCTGGTAGCCCACGCACTCACAGCCCCGATCGGCTCCCCGGCCCTGGGTGAGCTCCATGATCTGATCGACCGGCGGCGCCTGGGAGTCGTCGATCGCGATCGCGCCGATCTCCTTGGCCTTGGCGAGCCGGTCGGGGTGGCGGTCGACGACCATCACCTTGCTCGCGCTCTTGAGCGTGGCGGAGTAGGCGGCCATCAGCCCGACGGGCCCCGCTCCGTAGATCACGACCGAGTCGCCCGCCTCCACCTGGGCGAGTTGAGTCGCGTGCCAGCCGGTCGGCCAGATGTCGGCGAGCATCACGTAGTCGTTCTGCTTCTCCTTCGCGTCGCCCGGGAGGACGAGGCAGTTGAAGTCGCCGTACGGCACGCGCAACAACTCGGCCTGGCCGCCGTTGTAGGGCCCCATGTCCGCGAAGCCGTAGGCCGCCCCGGCCATGCCCGGCTCGGGATTGGTGGTGAGGCAGTAGGCCGTCAGGCCCTTTTCGCAGTTCATACAGAAGCCGCAGGAGATGTTGAACGGGATGCAGACCACGTCGCCGACGCGGACGTGGTCGACGGCCGATCCGACCTCGACCACTTCGCCAAGGTTTTCGTGACCGAGGACGCGGCCTGTCTCGAAGTCCGTCCGGCCTTCGTACATGTGCAGGTCCGACCCGCAGATGTTGGTCGCGGTGATGCGAACCAGGACATCGGTGGGCCGCTCTATGCGCGCGTCCGGGACTTCCTCGACGCTTACCTGTCGAGGTCCGTTGTACACGATTGCTCTCATGATTTCCTCGCATGCGGTTGATCGCGAAGGATCGCCTTACCCGTCGGCGACGGGGCGAGAGGTTCTACGCCGTACAGCAGGTCAACGTTTCGTTCCTCCTTCCTCGCTCGCCGCGGCCGTGCCGCGGGAAGGGGCCGGCGCTGAACTCACCGGGCGTCCGGGGCGGGCCGTTCCGGGCTGATCGCCGAGGCCGTCCCGGCCGCCTCAGAGCAGCAGATCGAAGACACGTGTCGTGCGCTCCCACTGCTCGGTCGCGGGGTTCTTCACGTCCGGATCCACGATCTTGAAAGCCTGAGCCAGTGCCACCGACAGGCCGCCGACGATCTCGGGCAGGCGGCCGACGGTCTCCTCACCGATCGACAGGTCGAGCGGAGGCAGTGCGGCGAGCTGCTCCAGGATGGGTTTCAGCTCGATGTCCTCATCGAGGAGGCGGAACCGGTGAATGCTCTCCTGGAGGCCTTTGGTGACGGGTAGATCCCAGGGTTCGACGATGTCGCGACGGTTCGCCTTGGCGTGGGCCTGGCCGATCACCAGAAGGTCGTAGAGCTTGTCGTTCACGAAGTCGCCGTAGCGCCGGAGGTCGTCCTTGTCGACATCGACACCTGCGGCACTGCGGAAGAAACGTTCGAATCTCGGCACCGCCATGACAGCCATGGAGGTCTCCTTCCTTCCGGCCCGGAGTCACTCTCCGGCCTGGAGGTAGTCGTGGATCAGCCGTACGGCCATGGCGCCTTCACCGACCGCCGCGGCCACCCGCTTGATCGACCCGCTCCGCACATCCCCGGCCGCGAACACGCCCGCCCTGCTCGTTTCCAGCGGAAACGGCCGGCCGGCGGAGTCGGGCGTGCCTTCCTTGCCGGACCGGGTGGCGTCCGCGCCCGTCAGGATGTAGCCCCGCGGGTCGAGCGCGATCTCGTCGGCCAGCCAGGCGGTGTACGGCTCCGCGCCGATGAAGATGAACATCGCGCGGGCCTCGATCGTGGAACGCTCGCCGGTGACGTTGTTCTCGGCGACGACCGCGGCGAGCCTCTCTTCTCCCATCAGCTCCCGGACCTCGGTGTTCAGCATGACCTGGATCTGGGGGTGCCGTTCGATCTCGACGGCCAGGTAGCGGGACATGTTCGCAGACAGCGCGTCCTCGCGCACGAGCAGCCGGACGCAGGCGGCGTGCCGGGCCAGGAAGAGGGCGGCCTGGCCGGCCGAGTTGCCTCCGCCCACGATGACGATCGGATCTTGCTCGCACATCTGGGCTTCGAACATGGTCGCCGCGTAGTAGACGCTCGTGGGCTCGAACCTTTCCAGATTCTGGACATCGAGCCTCCGGTAGCGGACGCCGGTCGCGACGATCAGGGTCCGCGCGTGGATCGTGCCGCCCTCCCCGACGGTGACGATGTGATCGCCCGCGTCCAGGCGCAGTCCGCACGCCTGTGCGGGGACGCAGAAACCCGCGCCGAACTTGCCGGCCTGGATCGCCGCACGCTCCGCCAGTTCACCGCCGGAGATCCCGGAGGGGAAACCGAGGTAGTTCTCGATCCGCGAGGAGGTGCCCGCCTGGCCACCCGTCGCGACATCGTCCAGGACCATCGTCGCGAGACCCTCCGACGCCCCGTAGACCGCCGCCGCCAGCCCGGCCGGCCCGGCCCCGATGACGAGCAGGTCGCATCGGGTCTCCTGCACCCGTGGTGCGAGGAGCCCGACCGCCCGGGCCAGCTCCGCGTTGCTCGGGTTGCGAAGCACCCTCTCGCCACCCCAGATCACGACCGGGGTCTCCTGCGGGGTGACGCCCATGCTCCGCAGGAACCGCTCCGCCTCCTCGTCCTGCTCCAGGTCGATCCACCGGTGCGGCAGCCGGTTGCGTGCCGCGAACTCCCGCAGCCGCCGGGAGTCTGCCGAGAAGCGGGAGCCGATGATGCGGAAGCCCGCCCCCAGTCCGATGAGCATCGTGCGGCGGATGAGGTATGCGCGCAGGATGAGGTCGCCGAGTGCCGGATCCCCGGCGACCAGGTGGCGGAGCGCGTCCGCCGGCACGGCGAGAACCTCACCGTCCTCGGCCACCACACCGGTGACGAAGCCCACCTGGCCGGTGAGCACGTTGAGCTCTCCCAGGAACCGGCCAGCCCCGTGGACACCGATCACCTGGTCGTCCGCTCCGAATCCCTCGACCGTCGCCACCTTGCCGGCCAGGATCGCGAAGAACTCGGTGCACGGAAGACCCTCCGCGTACAGGACCTCGTCCTGACGGACGCGGCGCCGCTCGCCGTGCGGAGCCAGCGCCTGGAGTTGCGCGTCGCTCAGCCGCGGGTAGGCCCCCTGTGGGTCCGGCGTCTCGCAAAGCTCAGGCGGCCAGCGCATCGTCCACCCATTCACGGAGGACTGGAGCCGGCGCCGCGCCTGATCGCCGGGTGAGGACCCGGCCCTGATCGATCACGACAAGGGTCGGGATGGCCTGTACGGTGAAGCGCTCCGAGAGCCGGGGCGCTTCGTCCACGTTCACCTTCACCAGCTTCAGACGACCGGCAAGATCGGCCGCGACCTGTTCCAGCGCCGGGCTGACCATGTGGCACGGGCCACACCAAGGTGCCCAGAAGTCGACGACCACCGGGACCTTGGCCGCCTCGACGACCTCGCTGAAGTCGTCGTCCCCGGCCTCGGTGACCCAGGGAAGCGGCTGGTGGCAGTCGCCGCACCGCGGGATTCCCGAGGCGACCCTGGGCAGCCGGTTCTTCCGCCCGCATTTAGAGCATTGAACGACGCTCGCGTCCTTGGTCTGTGACCGCATGGTCAGACCTCCGGATTCCCCTACGTCATCGAGAGTGTGCCGCCGGTCGGTGCGACATGGATGACCGCCCCGTCGAGGGCGTCCCCGGCAACCGGTTCGCCGGTCCTGGCGGCCGCTCGGTGACGAGCCGCCGCTCAGCCTTCTCCACATCCCCAGGCTAGCTCCGCCGCCAAAGACGCTTTGCAGCACCCCCAACGCTGACCAGCGACTATCCCCGCGTGTGATCCCTTTTGACGTATTCGTGTGCCCTGAAAGTGAAGGAGAGTTCGACGTAGGCGAATGATCTGAAGGGCTCTCCGCTCGGGTCGATGCGACCAAGTGAAAAGTAGCTGTGTGTAGTTATGGTCACTGATGGTGACGGTCAGGGGCTGGCCGTTGTCGCTGCCCGTTGGTCGTGTTCGTGGACCATGAGGGTGACCGCGACCACGCGCGTAGTCGTCGTCGCTCACCCCGGCCGCGTTTCATGAATGTGTTTCACAGATCATGTCATTTCATCGCCGTAGTTCTGGGAGATCAGGGCCGAGATGCGTGTGCATCAGGAGGCACGCAGCGTCTCGTGCCTGGTGTGCGATTTCGGGTGTGCCGAAGATCGCTGCGGTGGTGATCGCTCCTTCGGCGAGGAGCGCGAGCTGATCGGCCAGTTTGGCGGGCCGCCCAGATGCCTTCACGAGCCGGGCGAGGTAGTCGTGGAAGGCCCTCTTGTGGTGCTGGGCCTGCTCGGCGACCTCGGGCGAGACCGCGCCCAGCTCGCCGAAGGAGTTGATGAAGGCGCATCCGCGGTAATCCGGCTCGCAGAACCACTTGTGCAGCCAGTCGAACACCGCGGCGATCCGCTCCTCGGGCGTCGGCTGCGCCTCGACGTAGTCGGCGAGAGCCCGCTGCCACCGTGAATCCCGCTGCTGCAGGAATTCCAGCACGAGCGCTTCCTTGGAGGGGAACAGCTGGTAGAGGCGCTTGAGAGACACTCCGGAGGCGTTGCGTACCGCATCCATCCCGACCGCCTGGATGCCCCGGCTGTAGAACAGCTCCTGGGCTGCGTCGAGCACCCGTTCCCGTGCCGCTTCCCGATCCACCATCTGTGCCCCCTTGTGCGGAGAACCAACGTTCTCTACTCTAGCAAGTAGTTGAGAGAACGAACGTTCTCCGATGTTTCCAGGGCTCACCGGACCTGCGGTGAGTCCCCAGAGTTCGAAGGAGTCGAGTCGACATGGCTGACACGACCCGCCCGCCGGTGCCACCGTTCACCCGGGAGACGGCCATCGAGAAGGTCCGATTGGCCGAGGACGCGTGGAACACCCGCGACCCACAGAAGGTGTCGCTGGGCTACACGGTGGACTCCCGCTGGCGCAACCGCTCGGAGTTCGCCACGGGCCGAGACGAGATCGTCGCGTTGCTGACCCGCAAGTGGAACACCGAGCTCGACTACCGGCTGATCAAGGAGCTGTGGGCCTACGACGGCAACCGCATCGCCGTGCGCTTCGCCTACGAGCACCGCGACGACGCCGGGAACTGGTACCGCTCCTACGGCAACGAGAACTGGGAATACGACGAGCACGGCCTGATGCACACCCGCCACGCCTCCATCAACACCCTCCCCATCGCCGAATCCGAGCGCAAGTACTTCTGGCCGCTGGGCCGCCGTCCCGACGACCACCCCGGCCTCAGCGATCTCGGCTTCTGAGGACGCCTTCTCGGCAACCACCGAAGGGAGTGGCCCATGCGAGACTGGAGTTGGCCCGGTTTGGCGGCTGGAGGTCGAGCACACCCGCACCGACGGACGGCAGAGCATCATCGTGCTGGACGCCGGCCTGGCGCGAGATCGACCACCTACGAACGGCTCTGCACCGACCGCATGCGCGACGGCGTCCAGCCCATCCCCGTCGAGGAGTACCGCAAGCACCGGGCAGGCCTGGACCTACCGCTGAACGCTCGTGGGCGTCAGGCCGCGCCCTGACCGTCGCCCTGGTCGTCGAGATCGAACAGCCCGAAGTTCACGAGCGTGGCGCCGTGGGTGTCGGTCGCGTGCTCGTGGATCGGCAGGTCGGTCTCGTTGCCGAGCAGCTCGTCCAGGGTGTGGTTGGCCTCGCGGGTGGTGGGGACGATCTGCTTGGTGCCATAGGTGGACCACTGGTCGGAGACATGGGTGTAGGTCGACAGGACCTTTCCCCCGTGGATGTTCATGTCACGGCCGGTCAACGACTTGCCGCGGATGGGGAAGCGCTGGCCGTCGGAGGAGGACATGGTGCCGCCGCCGAACTTCCCGGCCAGTTCCAGCTGGTAGTGGTGGTTGACCAGCACCGTGTTGGCCTCGCGCAGCGTCTCCTCCCGCACGTACCACTCCTGGGTCCAGGCGAGGGTGTCGTAGGAGACGCCGCAGGCCTCCGACATCCGGGTCAGTCCGAGGTTGGTGGCGCCTGCGATGAGCACCGCGAGGATGTTGCGGCGGGTCTCCACTGACAGGTTGATCTTCCGGCCGCCGGCATGGGTGAAGCAGTCCAGGAACTTCGTGCGGACGTCCAGCTCGATCAGCAGCGAGGCGATCGGCACGAACGGCAGCATCCCCGCCAGCTCTTCGCGCAGCGCCTTGGCCTCGGCGGGGATGTCCTCGGCCGACAGTGGCGGGATGACCAGCCGACCTTCCTCATCCAGGCGGACCGCGCCCACGTCGTTCGAAGCGGCACTCGCCAAGGTCTCCTCCAGTTCCTCCAACGCCTGGTGAAGTTCTTTCTTGACCTGGTCGATCGCCTCGGACGCGGTGGCGGGCTTGCGGACCAGCTGGCAGAACTCCGCCCGCTTGCCCTCCCACTGCTCCGGGGTGAACAGGTAGGTGCCCTGGGTCGGCGTACCGGCGCGAGCCGGGCACGAACACGTCCCCGGAGCGGAGCCCGTCTCGCAGGGCGAGTACCACGCACAGCTCGAGTCCGATCTGATCGCGCAGCAGACCGCCGACCTCCTCGTCCGCGATGCCCGGGTCGTTCAGCACCGGCAAGATCAAATCCATCAGCAGCTGGCGGGCTTCGCCCCTCTTGGCCCGCTCCGCCAGGGCCTCGTCCGTCTTGGCCTTCGCGTAGGACTCACGCGCCGACACCGCCTGGTCGAACAAGGCGATGACCTCGTCCAGCTGGTCGACCGCCGACTGCGCGACCAGCGAAAGCAAGATCGGGTAGCGGCGCTCGGCCCGCCGTTCCAAGCCCTGCACCGTGGACCGGCGGGCCACCGTGGCCAGGAAGCGGCGCCGCTCCCGCGGCAGCATCGACAAGTCCAACCGGTGAGCGTCCATCTCCCTCAGGTACAGCAGCTTGTCGACCGACACCCCGATCGCCGGGACACTCGCCTCCACCGCCGGCGTCGTCAGCCACCGCAGCCGGGACGTCCCGATCTCCGGATCATCCAGCAGCAAACCGTCCAGGCCGGCCCGCATGGATCGGGTCAGCAGATGCCCGACCTTCTGAGTGGTCAGCTTCCCCGCCGCCGCGCGGGCCGCAGTCACCAGCTCCATCAGCGTGACCACCCCGGGCCGCACCACCTGAGCGGCCTGCAGGTGCTCCACCGCCTGCTGAAACAGCAGACTCGGAGTGTCGTGCTCCATCGCCCGATCCAAAAGGAACTGCTCCAGCTCCTTCCACTGGATACTGCCCGGCTTGGGGTTCTTCCACTATCCGGGAACGACCGCAGACGCTCCAGCTGCTCATCCGACAGGAACCGCGTCGACATCAACCACCTCGTACGTCACAGAACACACGAACCATGACGAACCGTAGCCGAGAAGATCAACAACCATCCCAGAAGCCTGAGTAACCGCAGCTCAGAGGCCTATCCGTTGGATTTTCGCTGTTTACTGCGGGGACCTCTCCTAGAGCCGGAGCTCACTGAAGGGGGAAGTGTTGGCCGCCGATCGTCGCGGGGCCGATTGCGTGCAGGGAGCGCCTCGTGGCTCATTGGTCGTTCACCGTCTTTGCAACCATCGCCTCCACGCTGAGCGTCTGGCGTATTTCGCCCACTGGGCATGGTCGGCGCGGGCGGCCAGCGTGGTGGGGTGGTCAGGCCCCAGCAGCCGCTCGATCACCGGCCCCAGCACCGCCAGCTGGTCCCGGGCGTCGACGGTGTTGCCCATCTGACCTGTCAGGGAGGCGAAGAAGAAACGAGCAAGCAGCGTGGTGGGGTGCTCAGGGCCCAGAACGCGTTCGATCGTCGGCACCAGCACCGCCAACTGGTCCATCCCACCGGCCGCATCCCCCGCTCCGCTCATCCATATGGCCAAGTGGAAGCGACCGGTCAGCGTGGCCAGGTGCTCAGGACCCAGCACTCGCTTTAACACTGGTATCAACATCGTGAACTGGTACCGGGCGCCGGCCGCGTCTCCCGCCTCTCCCGTCCAGCGGGCCAGGCTGAAGCGGGCGCCCAAGGCGATGGGGTGCTCAAGACCCACGACCCGCTCGAGTATCGGTATCAGCGCCGCTGATCGATCCCGGGCGTCGGCCGCATCCCCTGCTTCTCCTACCCAGTCGGCCAGAGCACTGCGGATCTCCAGGGTGGTGGGGTGCTCAGGACCCCGTACGTGTTCGACCAGGGGGAGCACGGCCATGAACCGGTCCCGGGCGCCGGCTGGGTCGCCGCTTTCCCCGCTCCAGCGGGCAAGGCCGACGCGGGCGTTCACGGTGAAAGGGTGCTCGCCGCCCAAGGCGCGCTCCAGCACCGGCATCAGTGCCGTGAACCGGTCTCGGGCGCCGGCTGGGTCGCCGCTTTCTCCGCTCCAGCGGGCGAGGTTGATGCGGGCGTTCACGGTGATGAGGTGCTCGGCGCCCAAAGCTCGCTCCCCTACCGGTATCAGCGCCACGAACCGGTCCCGGATCTCAGCGGCCGGGGTTCCTGCTTCCCCCGCCCAGAAGGCGAGGTTGGCGCGGGCGTTCAGGGTGACCGAATGCTCACGGCCCAAGGCCCGTTCCAGTACTGGTACCAGCGCGGTGAACCGGTTTTGGGCCTCGGCGGCGTTTCCCGCTGATCCGGCCAGGCCGGCGAGGTTGGTGCGCACATCCAGCGTGGTGGGGTGGTCCGGCCCCAGCAGCCGTTCGGTCATCGGTTCCAGTTCCGTCAACCGATCCCGGGCCTCGGTGATGTCCCCCATCGCTCCGGCCAAGGTGGCCAGGTCGGCGTGAGCGGCCAAGGTGTCGGCGTGTTCGGGACCCAGCCTCTCGTGCATGACGGCGTGGCGCCGGCGTTGCAAGGACAGCGCGGTGCGGTACTGGCCCCTGTCGTGCAGGTACTCGATGACAGCACCCATGGCGTCAGAGTCAAGAGCAAGGGCGGCGCGGGCATGCGCCAGCAGGCTCGCATAGACCGGCCACGAGGAGGGCTGCCCAGAGTCAGAAGGGAGCGCTGCCCGCAGCAGGGCGGCCGCGGTGGCCTCGCAGGCGGCGCGCTCGTCCTCGGTCAGTCCTGCCACGATGACGGCTTGGACCTGGCGGTGCATTCTCACCAGCAGGCCATCCGGCGACCGGTCGATAACGCTGTAGGAGACCAGCAGGTCCAGCGCACCGTCCAGGGCGCTGTCTTCGGTGCTTTGGAACGCGGTCAGTACCGCGCGCGGCAGGTCCTCAGCCGCGTAGCAGGCCAGTACGCGCAGTACGCGGATCGCCAACGGGTCGGCGTGTTCGATCTGTGGGCAGGTCAGCGCCCACACCCGGGCCACCGCCCCGCCAGCTTCCGAGCTGCCCTCAGAAGTGGTGCGTAGCAGGCGTAGGTAGCCAGCCAGGTTCGCGTCGGGAGTGGTGGCGATGTAGGCGCTGGCCAGCCGAAGCGCCGGCGGTGATCCTTCCAGCTCCGCGGCCAGCCATCCGGCCTGCTCCTCGGCCACAGCACGATCAGGGCCAGCCGCGGCGCCGATCGTGGACAGCACCAGTTTCACCGCGTCCGCCGGGGACATAGAAGTCAGCACCCTCCAACCCTGTCGCCCACCGGCGATAGCCCACCACGATGACGCATATCCGTTACCTCACGCGCCCCAGCCGCCAGCGTGAACCGAGCTGATCGTGGTGGCCCGCTGCCTTACCGCCCGGAGCCAAGGCGACCTGCAACGTCACGCGTACCGGGGCCGACACATATCCGCGGCCGACCAGACGTCGGTGATGGGAGGCGGCCAATGGTTCGAAAAGTGTCGCTACGCGCCCCGTCGGCCATTAGGCGATTTCTGCACGAAACATCCCCAATCAATGCGGGATATCTCCACCAACGCCGACATCCTCCGCGATCTTGCTCTGCAAGAATGCCTTATTCCTCTCACACGGGGTGAGGGCGTCTTCAGGAGCATTCACGTGAAGCGCTTCATCGCCGGGCTTGTTGGGCTCGCCGGCGCCGCGACCGCCGTCGTAGCTCTGCCGGTCTCCTCTGCGACCGCACCCGCCCAGGCAGCCACGGTCTCCTTCGCCGCGGTCGATCCGGTGAACGCGCTCAAACGGCAGTTCCGCACCGGGCGCGGCGTGCGACTCATCGAGACCGTCCGTCTGGACTGGAAGAAAAACGCAACGACCATACGCCGCAAGGGCACGCTGCAGTTCGGCCCCTCCGGCGTCGTCGCCGTGGACGTCGTGCGGCGCGCCAGCAGCAGCCGACCCGTTGGCAAGGACAACTCCGTCTACGTACAGCACATGATCAACGTCGATGGGAAGCACTACTACTGCGACGTTATCCCGACCGACGCTCACCTTCCCGTCAGCAAGTCGTGGGTGCGCGCCAGTGTCGACAGACCCTTGCAGAAATGGGGCACCGTCTTTGGCGATCAGGAGATCAACGTGTTCGAACCGGCGACCTTGGCGCTCTTGCTGCGCGCCTCAACCCACCGTTTGCCCGACCAGGGCGGTATCCAGTACCGGGGCACGATCACCCCGGCCGAGCTCCGCACGGCTTCCCGCTCCTTCCGGGAGACGACCTCCTTCGGTTCGGACGGCAAGGAGAAGCCGGGGAAAATCACCTGGCGGCTTTGGGTGAACAACAAAGGGCTGGTGACCCGCCTGGTGACCCGCGACGCGTTCGCCGACCTGATCGATGACTATGCGAGCGACACCCGCTACAGCGACTGGGGAGCAAAGGTCACGATCACCGCTCCACCCGCCGACCAGATCATCGACGAAGACGACGTGGACTACTCCACCACGCGACAGACTCCACCCAACGCAGTGCTCGAACAGCCGCCGAGCAACTGATTGCCGGACGGCCCTCGTCCTCGTCCGTGGGAAGCGTCCATGGACGACCGCGCCACCGCGCCACCGCGCAGACGCGCGAGATCGTCTGTGGACGTGGATGATCGCGCAGTGGCGAGAGGATGGGAGCACGGTGTGTTTCTGGCGTATTCCGGCCTCCCCCGTATACGGGCATGGACGGTCAGGCGGTGACCTGGTCGCCGAGCACGATCAACAAGCACCTGAGCGCGGTGCGCAAAGTGCTGGAGCAGGCGTGGATGCTCAGCCAGATGACGGCCGAGGACTACCCCTGCGCCGACGCACCTTCAACCTCGACATGGTCGCCTCCGGCTGGGCCGCGACCTTCCTCATCTACCCCTCTCTGCCCTCAACGGCCGACCTGACGTTGCTGGTCGCCGACGCCGAGACCGCCTGGGCCGAAAAACGCGGAGTGTGGGCGCAGTTCGGCGAGGATCTGCTGCTGGGCTATGAGTACCGGGCCTGCATCAAACTCGGCGCCCGCGACCTGCCCGACGGCCCGGCCGCCACGATCGGGCAGGCGTTTCAGCGGGTGTGTGTGGACCTGCGCACCCTGGCCGAGGTCGGCCCCTACGGCTACCACCAGGTGCCCCCGCGCAGCGGCTGTGGATCTGGACCACCGATCTGGACCAGGCCCGCCGCGACCTGCCCATCACTTCCTGACCTCACCTACCTTGGGCGCAACCGCCCCTTGCCAACATGGGCCGGGGGGATCAGGTTGGTTCTGGCGGCGGAGGTTCGGTTACTGGGTCCGCCGGCGCCGTGCTGGTTTCGGCGGGGACGGCCGGCCTTGGGTCCTGGGCTGGGTCACTCGTCGAGGAACGGGTCAAGAGAGCGGCCATGACGATGACCAGGACGGCGGCCGCGCTGATGCCAATCGCTGCTGCCGCGGTCCTGCGGGAGTGAGCACGCACCCGGATTCGCCGACCGCTAGACAGCCTGCGTAACCGGTCGTTTGCCCATTCCCAGACCGTACGAAGGCGTGTAGGCACTGACCAGGTGACGGTTTGGCGTGTGGCGGCGTGATAACGGATCTTCGTCGCGCTCCAGGGCGCCAGTCGATGCCGGTCCACGGTGGCCTCGACGGTTGTGCCGTGCGCGGGCGCATTGCCCGTCGGCGGAACGGGTATCGGCGAGGCGCAAATTACGGCAGGTGGACAATCCCTTATTTCGGACTGACCGAGGCACAGTGAAACCATCAGAAAAAGCACATCAAAACAGCTGTCTCTGCTGCATGATATCGGCCGTGACCCACAGGGGAAAAGGTCGGGTAATATTTCTGGCGACAGTTGAGATGGTAAGGATCGAGAGTCGGCGATGCGGAAATCGCAGCCACGCCGAAAATCGGCACAACATACCGAAACCGTCTGTTGTTATTTGCCACGCAATGTGATGTCTTAGTTGATGGTTCGTGTTGGGCAGGCGGTATCGGCGGGATGTGCATCGCTGTCGCCTAAGACGCGCCTCAGTCCTACGAAGAGAGGGAGTCGAACTGGGGGTGGCGTCTGTCTGCCTAGGCGATGAGGTAGAAGCTCTACGGCGCCGCCGGGCATGGGTCGTACACGTCGGCTCACGGCGCCGACGTGTGATATTTGAGCCGTTGTTGCGCGCCCCCTTGACGGGCGCGCAAATCTAATTCTTTCGCGTGCGCATGTTCACGCACGCATTCAATCCGGCCGCATCACGTTTTGTTTTGTGGTGCGCGGATGTCTTCACGTGTTTCTCGGGCATCAATGGTCAGGAGTTTGCTTCGTGCACGACAAAAACCTGGTGAAGGTCTACAAGGACCGCGAGTACACCTCCACGACAATGGTCCGCCACGATGGCATGGTTGTCGCCTTCGCAGTAGGGGCCGACCGGCGTATCTACTACAGCGTGCTGAGTCTGGACCAGGCCGACCGGGCGCGGGGAGCACTGGATGCGGCCTACTGGAACAGTGACCCGGGACTTCTGCCCTTCCCCACCGAGATGGTCGAGGTGAGCACGGAGACGCCGCTGACGGCGGTCATGCCGACGGTGAAGAGGCGCGGGTCGGTGGAGGCATCGTTCTCGGAGAAGCTGCTGCCGGGAGAGGATGATCCGTTCCTGTCGACGACGGCTCGGCTGACCTCTACCTTCCCCATCCAGGTGCTCTCCGACGGCCGGCACATCCTGGTGTTTCGCCAGTCGGTCGCGGCCGGTGACTCGGGGTCGGTGTACAAGACGAGCGGGGGCCTGTGGTCGGGGGATTCGGCGCGCAAGGACTACACCCTGGTCGGCGAGGCCAAGGTCGCCGCAGCCGACTCCGCGTTGCTGTGCGACCGGTTCGTGCTGGTCGGCGCCGAACTCAAACCGGTCGTAGAGGCACGCTACCAGCGCAGCCGCAGCCGAATCGCCCCTGCTTCGGGCGGAGACACACTCGGCACCCGCGACATGGAGGGGCGGCTGTTTTACGAGCCGACCCTGAAGCTGTCGTTCGCGGGCAAGCTCAGCGGCGGGATCTTCTCGGTGTTGTCGCTGCCGACCGCGATCTCGGGGTTCTCGCGCTGGCAGATCTTCACCGCCGACGACGCCGGCCTCCTGCACAGCTACAACCTGGAGCAAAGCCCCGAAGGGCTGTTCAACGTCGCCGGCACCCAGCTCTACACCAGTCCCGACCCCAAATTCGCCAGCTCAGTGCTGGAGCGGGCCCCGGGCATCGACTCCCACACCGGGAAACTGCTGGTGCCGGTGCGCCCACCGCAGAACCGGGGAGGCACCGCGCTGCGATTCGACAACACGGCCAGCGCCCCGGTCATCGCGGGGAAGACCTCCACGGCGGTGACCGCCGGGCCGTACACGATGGAAGCCTGGATCAAGCCCGCCACCGCCACCACCACCGGGCTCATCGTGGGCCGCACCGACACGACCGGCTTGGCCACCCCGGCCTATTTGAGTCTGAAGGCCGACGGCAAGCTGCTGTTCGGCCACGGCTCTCAGACTCTCACCTCCACCTCGGCGGTGCCGATGGGCGTCTACTCGCATGTGGCGGCGGTCTTCGACGGGTCGCAGATGCAACTGTTCCTGGACGGCGTGGCCGTGGGGACCCTCGCCACGGCCACGAAAGTTGAGGTCACCGCCCAGCTCATGGTCGGCAAACGGGTCGTTTCTGGCCCGGCACAGGCTGATCCCTTTAACGGGCACATCGACGAGGTGCGGATCTGGACGCTTCCCCGCGGTGATTTCTCGGCGCGGGGGCAACGGCCGACCGGCACGGAGGCCGGGCTGTATGCCTACTTTCCCTTCGACGAGGGCTCGGGCACCAAGGTGCACGACCGCGGTGTCAACAAGTTCGAGGGCACGTTCGAGGCCGGTCCGGTGTGGACGGATTCGGACGCACCGTTGTTCGACGGCCCGGGGATGAGCCGCCAGTCGTTCTCGATCACCGGGCGCAAGGTGGTCTGCGGTCTGACCGCGACCCTGTACTACCAGCAGCAACCAGCGGTGACGGGATACGGCCACACGCCGTCGCCGGAGAAGGGGCAGGCGCGGGTACTGCTGGCCTTCGCCACCTCGGGGCCGCCGCCGACGGGTGAGCCGACCGGCCGCTCCTACGTCGCGACCCTGGACTTCGCACTGTCGCGGGAGGGGAGGCTGGCCACAGCGCCGGGAGTGATCGATCTGACCTGGATCGGCGTGCCCGACCCCACCAAGGACAGCGACAAGCTGCGGGCCGCCCAGGAGGCCGTCACCACGGCCCGCGGTCAGCTCTACAACGACCAGGTGCTCGCTGCGCGGCTCGCGGGCACCAGGGCGCGGTTGGCCCAGATCGATCACGAGCTGTACGACGGAGGCGCCATCAGCTTGTACACGCTCAACCGGACCATCGTTGGCCCGGCCCGCGACTGGGGCGGCCACCGGGAGAGGGAGAGAAGACTCTTCGCCGAGGCGGCCGTCCTGAATCCGGAAGCTGATCGCCAGTTCGAGGCCCAGAAGCGACTCGGTGCGGACAAGGCGGCCTTGGAGACGGCTCTCAACGCGCAGGCCACGCTGACCGGGGCGCTGCTCGGTGCGGCCGAGGCGGTCTTGGCGATGCCCAAGGTGTGCATCGACCGCTCGGGCCTGACCGTGCTGGGTGCCCTGTTGTCGGTCGCCTGGACGAGTCACGCCCCCGCGCTGCTGGACAGCTCCACCGGTGAGGTGGCGCTGTACTTCGGTGGCGGGGAGGGCCAGTTCTTCGCCGTCTACTACGCGACCACCATTTCCCCCGCTGTCAAGGAGATCGCCATGACGGGCGGCACGTTGCGTCTGTCCGGCCGCGATGTGGCGATGAAACTGGCCGACTTCGACGTGAAGGTGACCGCGACCGGGACCGGCATGTGCAAGGTGGAGGTGAGCCGGGGTACGACGGTCGAGACGTTTCCCTCGGTACCCGACCGGGCCGACCTCCTGGCCGCGGTGCTGAACGGCTCGGCACGAGGATCGGACCTGGGGACGGTCTTGTCGGTCCAGGACAAGACCGTGACGCTGGCCGAGCCGCTGACGACCACGCTGACGGCGGGCTCGGTCATCACGGTGGGCGGGGACAGCCGCACGGTCGCAGGCGGGCAGTCGGGGTCGGCGCAGATCACCCTCACCACCGGCAACCTCACCGCCGGCACGGGCGCCAAGGTCCGCATCGCAGCCTACGATTACACACTGGCCTCGTGCAACGTGGCCGGCATGTCGCCGGCTCACGGCTCGCTGCTCATCAGCGCCTACGCCGGGTCCCTCACCGCGTCGGTGCCCGCGGGAACCGCGTCCAATCTCAGCGAACCGCTGGGGCCGCGCTGGCACGGTGACGCGCCGGGACGGGCGTTCTCCTTCGACGCCGCCCAAAAGCACCGTCTGGAACTGACGAGTACGGCGAACATCTCCGCCCTGGCCGCGGCCGGGAACCTGACGCTTGAGGCCTGGGCCAAGCCGACGTTCGTCGACGGCTTGGACACCATCTTGCACACCGATGTCGGCGACACCTGGTACGCGCTGGGGGTGGAGCACGGCACCCGGACCAACGGGGAGTCCGGCTACGTCATCAACGCGAACATCAACAAGCAGGTCTTCCGCAGCTCCGAGGTGTTCCCCCTGGCCGAATGGGCGCATCTGGCGGTTTCGTTCGAGCAGGACTGGGCGATCCAGATGGACGGCACCGGCCACCTCAACGCCGGCGGCGCGGGCGGTCTGGACCTCGTGGACGACCTGACCATCGAGGCGTTCGTCAAACTCGACTCCATCGGCGCCAAGCAGGGACTGGTCGGCAAAGGCACGTTCGGCGCCGGCAACCACACCGCCGTCCCCTACTGCCTGTATGTGGACACCGACGGTCGCCTCGCCTTCACCTTCGAACCCGGCTCCGGCTCGGACGCGGCGAAGGTCTACAAGTCGACGACGGCCCTGACGGCGGGCACTTTCAACAAGGTCGCCGTCACGCGCAAGAACCCGACGGGTACCACGACCGAGGTGGAGATCTGCTTCTTCATCAACGGCAAGAAGGTCGGCGACTCGCAGTGGTACGGCGGCGCCAAGCCCGTGGGCAACGACGCGCCGGCCGAGCTGGGCCGGATGATGGTGGGCAAGACGGCCTCCGGTCTGAAGGGCGCGCTGTCGGAGGTGCGGATCTGGACCGTCGTCAGGAACGGCGACCAGATCGGCGTGCCGATCACCGCCAAGGCCTCCGGCCTGACCGCGTGGTGGACCTTCCCTGAGAGCAAGGGCTCCCAGACCCAGGACCTGTGCGGCTCCTACCCGGCCACGCTGCACGCGGTGACCCGCGTCCGCACCCCCGACCCCGACGGGAACCGGTTCACCTTCTACCGCAACGGCAGCCCCGTCCCCTCGGGGAAGACGATCTCGACGACGTCGAGCGTGGTGCGGCCCACCTCCCCGCGCTCGGTGGTGGCCGACGGGTTCACCGGTGACCTGGACGAGATCCGGGCGTGGCGCACCGCCCGCACCCAGGAGCAGATCCTGGACAACATGTTCGGCCGCGTCCGCGGCGACCGCCAGGATCTGCTGGCCTACTATCCCTTCGATGCCGATGACACCGTGGCCGGGGTGGCGGTGAAGGACGCCGGCCTGAGTGGCCATCACCTGACCCAGTCGAGTCCGCCCCCCAAGATCGTGCTGTCCACCGCGCCGATCTCCACCGACACCGCCCAGGTCCGCTCCGCGCTGACCGGCATCCGCACCGCCTTCCACACCTTGATCGCAGCCACCCCGGCCGCCACCGAGTACGGCGACATCCAGCGCCTCACCGACGATTCGCTCATCGGGGTGCTGAAACGGGCCTACACCTACCTGCAGGCCGACAAATCGTGGGTGCTCAACACCGGGTACAAGGTCGGTGAGCTGACCACCACCTGGGTGGGCCAGGCCCAGTTCGACCCGCAACTGATCGGCTACATCGAAGGCGCCCCGCCGATCCCGTCGGAGAACCTCATCGCCGGCACCGCCGGCGACTACAAGGGCGCCTCCTCAGTCGCCTTCGTCCAGGCCGACAACGTCGTCAACGCCCTGTCGTCGAACAAGAACAACAGCATCGACACGTCCGCGAAGGTGAAATTCGAGATAGCGACCGCCCAGAGCATCTGGACCGTCGCCGCCCCCCTGGGCGCCGGTACGGCACAACCCCTGGCCGAAGCCACCTTGGATCTCGGGCTCAACATCGAACTCAAGTACGCCAACACCTGGAGCAACGAGACCAAGGTCTCCCAAGGCACCAACACCACCCGTACCAGCAAGGTGGAGGTCACCGGCGGCTGGGAGGACCCCGACCCGACCAAGCAGGTCAACCCAACCGCCGGGCGACGCTGGGTGCCGGCCAACACCGGATTCGCCGTGGTGCAGTCCGAGACCGCCGACCTGTACGCGCTGCGCCTGGTCCACAGCGGCGCCCTGGTCGCCTACCGGATGCTGCCCAGCCCCGACATCCCCCGCGACTGGAACCTGATCCCCTTCCCGATCAACCCCCGCTACACCAAGCAGGGCACCCTGGACGGCGTCGTCGGCTACGCCAAGCACGAGACGGCCCCAGGACTGCGCGCCTTCCCCGACCCGCACTTCCCCAAGGCGGGCCAGGGGGAGCGCGGCGAGTTCAGCTATTACCGGCCGGTGGAGGCCTACCGGATCAAGAAGCGGATCCAGCGCGAACAGCAGCAGCTGCAGGGCTTCTACGAATCGGTGTCCACCGAGACCCACGCCCCCGACCCTACCCACGGCCAGGCGGCCAAGGTACTGAACGGCATGATGGGCGGCACCGGCGCCGAAATCGCCCAGGGCGGCAACCCCGAGGCCGGACGCGCGGCCACCCGGGCCGCCTCACGCCGCAACATCGTCAACACCTACGTGTGGACAGCCGCCGGCGGGTTCTTCGCCGAGACCACCGGCACCACCGACCAGGTCACCGAGACCACGGCCGGCTCCTTCACCTTCACCGCCGCCATCGGCTGGAGCGAAGTCGGGGGCTTCGCGATTGGCAACGTCGGCGCCAAGTTCGGTTTCGAGTCCACCACGACCACCGGCTACAGCGTCACCCGCA
Source organism: Streptosporangium sp. NPDC049046 (assembly GCF_040649155.1). Classification (NCBI taxonomy): domain Bacteria; kingdom Bacillati; phylum Actinomycetota; class Actinomycetes; order Streptosporangiales; family Streptosporangiaceae; genus Streptosporangium; species Streptosporangium sp. NPDC049046. The sequence goes on from NZ_JBEZEZ010000039.1 coordinate 32,193, forward strand.
GCAAATCCAAGGACGCCACCCGCACCTTCAGCCTGGACGTCACCTGCGCCCCCGGCAACCAGTTGCAAAAACACAACGGCGACATTCCAGTGTTCGACGCCGACGGCAAACCGATCCTGGTGCCCGGTCGCGTCGACGCCTACCGCTTCATGACCCTCTACCTCGACACCACCACCGACAACTTCGAGGACTTCTACGGCAAGGTCATCGACCCCGAATGGCTGGACCGCGGCAAGGACCCCAACGCGCTGGCGCTCAAGCGCGCCCAGCAATCCGACCGCAAACCCCCCTGCTGGCGCATCATGCACCGCGTCACCTTCGTCAGCCGCGTCCTGGACACCGCCACCACCACCCCGTCCCTGGCCCAAGCCATGGGCGCCCTCGGCATCACCAGCGATTATGGGCTCATCCACCGCCTGCAGCCCTACCTGACCGGCGCCACCGGCGACTTCAACGCGTTGAGCGGGGCAGCCAAAACCGCTCTGGCCACACACTTCGCCAGCCTTGTCCCCTACGCCGAGACCATCGTGGGCCGCCTGGCGGCCTACTACAGCCTCCCCTCCGACGCCCCTGCCCTCACGCCCGCCGCACCGGCGCCCGTGAGCACCCTGACCAGCACCACCAAGTCCGTCGCCAAGGGGACGAACTTCACCGTCCACTACTCCACCCCGGCCGGCACCGTCAGCGCCAAGAACTGGGTCGGCCTGTATCCGGTCGACAAGAAGCCCTCGGAGGTGGAGGCCCTCGCCTGGGGATATGCCCCTGGGGCCGACGGCACCATCGCCATTCCCACCACCGCCTTGCCCGGCTCGGGCACCTACGCGGCCTGGTACCTCCACAACGACGGCTACACCGCCCTGGCAGGCGTACTCATGTTCACCGTGACATGACCCATCGTCACTGACGAGCTACCTGCGGCGCCGGGCGAGGTCGCCCGGCGCCGCAGGACCGATTCGACACACCTTGCCTACATTGGAAAACGTCCCAGCTGACGTGGCAGACACCCAACGGCCCATGTAGATCACCTGGCATAGTCGTGCGCCGGTCAGGGGCGTCGTCGAATGAAACGTCGAAGACCTCGACCTGGAGAACCGCAAAGCGCCACTGACGTCCAAGGGCGGCGACACCGAATGGGTGTACTGGGATGCCGGCACCGCCCGCCTCCTGCCTCGCCTACTCCGTCTCCCAGACGGTCACCCCAACGGCCCCGTTCGTGCTCGAGGACCGGTCTTCCTCGCCGACCGACGACCCGTTCCCGCACGGCGCCCCCGCCCCGAACACATCTGCCCCCACACTGGGCGGCCCCGCCTCGGCTACGACCGCGTCCGCGTTCTCATGGAACGACACCTCGACCTGAACCCCCACCAACTCCGCCACTCCGCCGCCACTCACCTCGGCGAACAGAAGGTCCCGCTCCAGCTCATCATGGCCAAGACCCGCCACAAAACCCCCGCACCGCCATGCGCTACACCCGCCCCGGCGAACAAGCGGTCGCCGAGATCACCGGCATCCTCGCCCCACCCCGCCGAGCTCACTAACCGCAGGTCAGATACACATCCGTTGGATTTCCGCTGTTTGCTACGGGGACCCCGTACAGGTTCAGGTGGGAGCAGATCACCCGTACCCTCACCGTCCTCGGTGGTCTCAACGAGACCGGCTGATCGTGGGTCCGCCCAGTCGGCACAGCCACCCACCCCGATGTTTCCCAGCCCCTTGGCCCAGACCGGACACCGCCGCTTCGGGCGACCATACGCGGCAGGTCGTAGGCGCCGACCTGGCTGATGGCCGGGAAACCTCCGTGAGGCGTCACCGTCGACGTGGGCGGTTTCGCCTCAGGTGTGCATCCGCCTGCCCAGGGCGGTCTCGTAGGCACGCATCGTCCGTACGATCGTGGCGCGCTCGGCCGGTGTGAGGTCGGCCAGGACCTCGGCCCACGCCAGCGCGCTGCCCGCCAGCCACTCGCGGATCGGCTCGGCGTACTCCGGTGCGATCGCGACGACCCGCCGCCGCCGGTCGGCGTCGTCCTCCTCCCGTGTCAGGACACCGCGTCGAGACAGGTCGCCGACCATGAGGCTGATGGTCGTGGGAGCGACCTCCAGTCGTTCCGCCAGGCGGTTCACCGTGCTGGGGCCGTCGTACTGCAGGTAGGCGAGCAGCGACAGGTGACGGGGGGCGAGATCGAACGTCCGCAGCGACTCGGGAACGGGCATCCGCTTGGCCCGCCCGACGAGCCTGGGCATCAGCAGCAGCATGGACCGCACCGCCTGCTGGGTCGTCATGCCGTCCGCGTCGTTGACCATCTGGCACCTCACCAATTACCTTTGCATATAAAGCTGATTTGAGAACAAACAGGAGGCCCTCGATGCCACATCTGACGGTCCGGGTGTTGGAGCCGCAGCTCGAAGGCAACGAACCGGCCCTCATCGCCGCGCTGACCGACGCGGTGGTCGAAGTGTACGGTGAGTGGGCGCGCGACGTCGTGGTGATCCACCTCGACGGCGTACCCGCCGGACGCTGGGGCCTGCGAGGCAAGCCGGTCGACGAGGCCCCGCCCGCGATCACGTTCGGTATCCGTGAGGGGGCGTTCACCCGCCCCGACAGCGACGAGCTCATCGCCAGACTCGTGCGAACCGTCACCGACGCCACCGCCGACGTCCTCGGAGCGCACCTGCGCGACACCGTCGCGGTCGAGCTCGTCGCGACCCCGGCCGGCCGCACCGCGATCGGAGGTGTGATCGTCGACGGCTGATCCCGTTCTCGCACACCGAGGTGGTACGTCACTCTCCTTCGCGTCAGGGCGGCTCCGGCCGGCGCACCTTCCCGCTCCGCGAGCGGTTCACGAAGATGCAGAGAATATGGCTCGTCGTGGCCGAATCCGGCGTGACCGAGATGATCCGCGCCAGGGCGATCGAACTCGGTACGTTGCCGGATGTCGAGAATGTGGTGCCGGCTCCGTCCCAGGTACACCGGTGGCCACGACGGGCCGCCCAGCGAAGAAGGAGAACCACCATGGCGATTCAGCGGATGGACAACGTCGGCATCGTCGTCGACGACCTCGAGGCCGCGATCGCGTTCTTCGTGGAACTCGGCATGGAGCTGGAAAGCGAGGCGCAGATCGAAGGCCTCTGGGCGGACCGTACCGTGGGACTCGACGGTATCCGGAGCGACATCGCGATGATGCGGACCCCGGACGGTCACAACAAACTGGAGCTGATGAAGTACCACGCCCCCGCGGCGATCAGCGCCGGGCCGCAGAACCCGCCGCCCAACACGCTGGGCCTGCATCGGGTCATGTTCGCCGTCGACGACATCGACGACACCGTCGCCCGCCTGCGCGCCCACGGCGCCGAACTTCTCGGAGATCTGGTGCGCTACGAGAACAGCTACCGGCTCTGCTACCTTCGCGGCCCCGGCGGGATCATCCTCGCGCTGGCCGAGCAACTCGGCTGACGGCCCGTCGCGGCCGACCCGCGACCAACCGGAACGATCCGCCGGATGGACCGAGAACGACAGCGAAGAGGGCGGCCAAGCGCGGCCGGGCAACACACGATCGCTCGCGTGGGATGGATCTCCCACGCCTCGACTCCACAGCGGTACGCGGACTCGGTGAAGTCCACCGGAAAATGTCGCGACGGGATGTCGAGAAGCCACGCGCCGCTCCGTCCCCGTGGTGAACACCGCCACAATGGGCCGTACCTCACCAAGGAGAACACGATGGCCAAGTACCTGCTGCTCAAGCACTACCGGGGCGCGCCGGCATCGGTGAACGACGTGCCGATGGACCAGTGGGAGCCGGAGGAGATCTCGGCCCACATGCAGTACATGCGTGACTTCGCCGCCCGGCTTGAGAGCACCGGCGAGTTCGTCGACAGCCAGGCGCTCTCCCCGGAGGGCACCTTTGTCCGCTACGACGGCGAAGGGCGTCCGCCGGTCACCGACGGCCCGTTCGCGGAGACCAAGGACCTGATCGCCGGCTGGATGGTGATCGACGTCGAGACCTACGAGCGGGCGCTTGAGCTGGCCGGCGAGTTGTCCGCGGCGCCGGGAGCGGGCGGGAAGCCGATCCACGAGTGGCTTGAGCTGCGACCGTTCTACGGGCAGCCCACGGTGGTCGAGTGAACGAGTCGCTGCTGCGGGAGTTGGTGCCCGCGGTGATCGGCGTTCTCGTCCGCCGTGGAGCCGACTTCGCGGCGGCCGAGGACGCCGTGCAGGACGCCCTGGTCGAGGCCGTACGTGTGTGGCCGGACGATCCGCCACGGGATCCCCATGGGTGGCTGATCACCGTGGCCTGGCGGAAGTTCCTCGACGCCGCCCGCGCCGACACCTCGCGGCGGCACCGCGAGGTGCGCGTCGAGACCGAGCCCGTACCCGGCCCGGGGAAGGCGGTGGACGACACGCTCCGCCTGTACTTCCTGTGCGCGCACCCGTCCCTGACACCGGCCTCGGCCGTCGCGCTCACGCTGCGCGCGGTCGGCGGCCTCACGACGCGTCAGATCGCGCAGGCATACCTCGTGCCGGAGGCGACCATGGCCCAGCGGATCAGCAGGGCCAAGCGGACCGTCTCGGACGTCCGGTTCGACCGGCCGGGAGACGTCGCCACGGTTTTGCGCGTGCTCTACCTGGTCTTCAACGAGGGCTACTCCGGTGACGTCGACCTCGCCGCCGAGGCGATCCGGCTCACTCGACGGCTGGCCGCGGCGACCAGGCACGAGGAGGTCGCGGGCCTGCTCGCACTCATGCTGCTGCACCACGCCCGGCGACCGGCACGAACCGGCCCCGACGGCGGGCTCGTCCCTCTGGCCGAGCAGGACCGCGGCCTGTGGGACACCCGCCTGATCGCCGAGGGCGTCGACGTGCTCCAGGCGGCCCTCGCCCGTGACCGGCTGGGCGAGTTCCAGGTCCAGGCCGCCATCGCCGCGCTGCACGCCGACGCCCGAACGGTCGAGGAGACCGACTGGGTGCAGATCGTCGAGTGGTACGACGAGCTGGTGCGCCTCACCGGCAATCCGGTGGCCCGCCTCAACCGGGCCGTCGCGGTCGGCGAGGCCGACGGCCCGCGGGCCGGTCTGGCCGCCCTCGCGGAACTCGACCCCTCCCTGCCCCGCCACACCGCCGCCGCGGCGTACCTGCGCGAACGTGACGGCGACCCGGTGACCGCGGCACGTCTCTACGCCGAAGCCGCCCGATCGGCACCCAACCTCTCCGAACGCGACCACCTCACGCGACAGGCCGCACGGCTCAACGCGCGACTGCGCGGTTGAGCCGCGGACACCGGCCGTTCACCCAAGACCGCCGTCGTCGCCGACGCGGGTGTGGCGCGGCCGGCGAGGCGGACAGTGCCGGAGGTGCGGCCGCCTGGCGGTCATAGGGCAGGAGGAGCGGTGTGAGGGTGGTCGGCTCACGGATCTCCACGGGTGAGCGCGGAGATGGCCGGGGCCGGACCGGGGGGGGGGGGGGGCCGGCGAGGAGGGCGGGGCGGCGCGGCAGGCCACGGGTGAGAGAGAGGTTGTAGTGGGGGGGGTTGT